>CAVAOU010000159.1:0-4717 GCA_963590085.1 Senegalimassilia sp.
GCCCTGTAGCAGGCGATTCATCTGTCTGCCGCTACCCACATCCGCGCGGATTTCGCGCAGCACACGTTTTTGTGCTCCAGTGAGGGGGAAGGGTAATGCCTCTTTGTAAAATCGGTTGAAAAAGTCACCGATATGAGCGAACACCACGCCCTTTTGCTTTTCGTTGCGGTTTTTTGCGTAGCGGAGTATGTTGAGTTGGATGTAGAACAGTTCCTCGAATTTAAGCCTCAGCTTGGCTTTTTGCATCAGGTCGATTGTCTTCGGGAAATGGATATTCTCCAGCGCGTCCCGAAGTGGCAACAGATGGTATTTGCTGACAACTGCCGGCGGCAATGTCTCTGGTATGCTGGGCGTTTTTGCCAGAAGGTTGCCGATAAGAGTCTGGAATGTCTTCGATGAAAAGGCGCGGTTGCGCAATTTTTCAGTCAGGTTGTACACGCCACGCAGTCCGTGCGGCTCATTTCCTGCCGTTGCCGCCTCGATTTCCGGATGGACGATATTGTGCCTGCCGTTGAACACTGACGGCTTTCCGAACACGATATACTCGACGCCAGTGTGATAATGTTCAGAGATGTATTTCACTCTGTTGAACCACACGATGTCGATTGTGCCTGTGCCATCGCTGAACAGTCCATTAACTCTCCGTTTTGCGCCCTCGCCGATGATGTTCATCGAGACGAAGCGCCCTTTGAGTTGCACATACGGCATGTCTGACTCCAGTTCGCAGATTTTGTAGATGCGGCTGCGATCTACGTAGCGGAACGGGAAATAGTAGAGTAGGTCGTAGAATGTGCGGATTTTCAGCTGCTCAGCCAGCAATTCGGCACGCTTCGGACCTACGCCGGTAAGATATGTTATGTCTAACTGGTCAAGCCTCATTTTTGCCCACAGAAATAATCCATTCGGCTGTTTTGATGTCCATTGGATGGGTTATCTTGATGTTGCGCTCATCGCCTGGGTAGAGGTTTATGTTTGTGCCACGGAACTCCACTACAGAGGCATCATCGGTGAAGAGTGGACTGTAGGCTGCCGAATAGGCGTCTTTCAGTATCTCGATGCGGAACGTCTGTGGCGTTTGCACGGCTACGAGAGAGTCGCGGCTCACGTTGTGGCTGCCGTTGCGGTCAAGCATGCGGATACTGTCGGTTACGGGGATGACAGGCACTGCGGTGCCGCATCGCTCGGCGGTGTCGAAACTTGTGGAAATCACTTCGTTGCTGACCAATGGACGGGCGCCGTCGTGCACTGCCACGAGACATTCGGTCTCATTTATGGAAAACAGTGCATTGCGCACCGACTCGAAGCGGTTTGCTCCGCCTTCTATAATCTTATGCTCGATGGAGAAATCATGAGATGCGCAAAGGTCGCCCCAAAGCGACATAAATTCGCTCGGCAATGCCACGATAATGCTTGTCGACGGGTCGTTGTCGTGAAAAGCCTTGATGGTACGCATCAATATAGGCATTCCACAAAGGGGTACAAATTGTTTGGGAAGGGTAGATCCAAATCTCGTCCCAGTTCCTCCAGCCACTATTATTGCATATTTCTTCATCGGTTCAATAATTAAGGATACAAATTAAGCAAAAACAATCCAAATTAGCAATAGTTTTGGCTCGGTCTTGCTAATGATTGCCGGTGATGAAGTCCACAGCGAGGTTGACGGCCTTGCTGAATGCCTCGTCCTGGCCAGGAACTGTGATGAATAGGTGCACGGCTTCGGGAAATTCAACTCTCTTCACTCGCTTACCTGCGGCTTTGGCAAATGCCTTGCCCTGGTCGCAAAGGAGGTCGCGGCCGGCGGCAACGAGCAGTGTGCGTGGAAGATTCTTCAAGTGCTTGCGGCTTTCGAGTCCGACACTTATAAGTGGGTCGCGGGCAATGATGCCAGTTGTATATGCCTTGTTGAAAGCCTCCATGAGGTCGGCATCGAGTCCGTAGCCAGAGGCGTAGCGGTGCCACGATGCGCTGTCGTCGTTGAATGCTTTGGTTACGGGATAGAATGCCACTACCGATTCCACGATTCCCTCACCAACAAGCGCAGATGCCAACGAGAGTGCGAGGTTGCCGCCGGAACTGTCACCGCCAAGGCTGATGTGGCGACGGTCAATTCCGATACTGTCGGCATTCTCGTATGCATAAAGGAGTGCATCGCGGCAGTCGTAGAGACTGCAAGGAAATGGATATTCAGGCGCGAGGCGATAGTCCACGGCGAGCACTTTAAGTTTGCCAGTCGATGCCACTGCATCGCAGAAACGTGCGCAACTATTAAGGCTGCCGAACGTCCATCCGCCGCCGTGGAAGTAGATGAGTAGCGGCAAGGTGTCGCAGTTGGCATCTTTTGGCTCGTAAAGCCGTAGTGTCGTGCCTATTTTCTTCGCTCTGACGTTTGCCGATAATTTTGGCGCAGCATTGCGCGATTGCCTGACGGCGTTGAGTGCTGTCGTGTCGCCGTCGATGGCTGCCAAAACAGCCTCCGTCTGTCTTTGCTGGAGCTCAGCGGGCATAGCCTTCAGAAATGCGTCGGCTTGCCTGCGCATCAGGCTGTCGGAGTCTGTTGCCATTGCATATAAGCCGATGGCAATGGATGTCGCCAATATCAACAACTGCCTAATCATCAGTCTTCTTTTAGAAAGTCGGGATTAGGCCCGGGGAAGGCATTATCGTTCATCGGGAATGCCGATGTGTCAATCTGGTCAAGGCCATTATCGGATGTCGGGGGCACTTCGCTGCCGTTAATCTGCGAGTCGATGGTGCGGTAGTCGCCTTCGGTGCGGTTTTGGAAGCGGGCAAAGCGTGCCACGAATGTCATTTCCACGTCGTCGACCGAACCGCTACGGTGCTTGGCAACGATAAACTCTGCCATGCCCTTGATGTTGCGGCCTTCGGCATCAGTGCCCGACTTTGTATAGTATTCCGGACGGTGGATGAAGCAAACAATGTCGGCATCCTGCTCGATGGCTCCCGACTCACGGAGGTCGGACAACTGCGGGCGCTTGTTGCCGTCGTTGCGCTCCTCAACCTTACGGCTAAGCTGCGAAAGTGCAATGATTGGGATGTTAAGCTCTTTCGCCAATTGTTTGAGGTTTCGGGAGATGGTACTGACCTCCTGTTCGCGGCTGCCGAACTTCATGCCGGTGGCGTTCATAAGTTGGAGGTAGTCGATGATGATAATCTTCACGCCATGCTCCTTTACGAGTCGACGTGCCTTGGTGCGCAGTTCAAACACCGACAGAGAAGGAGAGTCGTCGATATAGAGTGGTATCTCGTAGAGACTGCGGATGCGGAAGTTTAGTTGCTCCCATTCCATGGCATTGAGTCGGCCGCTTTTGATTTTCTCACTCTCGATTTCGCACACGTTGGAGATAAGACGGTTCACAAGTTGAAGGTTCGACATCTCAAGCGAGAAGATAGCGACAGGGGTTTTGTTGTCGAGCGCCATGTTTTTCGCCATCGACAGCACAAAGGCGGTCTTACCCATTGCTGGGCGAGCGGCGATGATGATAAGGTCGGAGTTCTGCCAACCTGATGTGAGTTTGTCGAGGTCGTCGAAGCCTGTGCGGATACCGCTCAAGCCGTCTTCGCGCTTCGATGCCTGCTCAATCTGCGTGAGGGCGGTGTTGAGCACTGGGTCAATCTGCGTATATTCTTTCTTGAGGTTGCCTTGCGATATTTCGAAGAGTTTGCCCTCGGCCTCCTGGAGCAGGTCGTCTACGTCGTACGACTCGTCGAAGGCCTTTTGCTCAATCTGCGAGCAGAAGGTGATGAGCCTGCGTGCGAGATATTTCTGCGCAACGATGCGGGCGTGGTATTCAATGTGGGCTGCCGATGCCACATTGGCCGTGAGTTCGGAGATGTGCATCGGGCCGCCAACCTCGTCGAGTGTGCCGTCGGCGCGCAGTTGCTGCGTCACGGTGAGCATGTCGATTGGCTGTTGGTTTATGCCGAGGGTATTGATGGCGGCATAAATCTTCTGGTTGGCGGGGTCGTAGAACGACTCTGCCTTTATCAGGTCGCACACCATCGCGTATGCGTCGCGCTCAAGCATGAGTGCTCCGAGCACGGCATCTTCTATCTCTTTGTCTTGCGGTTGCAACTTCCCATCGTCGGAAAATTTCGACTTGAACTGGGCTTTCCGTTGGCTTGCCTTGTATTGCCGGAATTCCTGAAACTCGCGGAAGTCGCGGTATTCTTTTGTATTTTGAGCGTCGTCGGCCATATATATTGTTTTTATCTGCTGATTTTTTTCAGGTGTAAAGGTAGAAAGAAATAATGAATTTTCACTCGAAATTGTTGGCGATTGGTGAATAGTTGTTATCTTTGCAGGCGGAAAATGGCTAATTGATAATAATTTATTAATGAAATCTTGTGATAGAGATTGTGGCCAATAGGTAATACGAATTGATAATTAAATTGAGACTTTTCTTATGACAAAATTTACAATGGTGGGCGCGTGTGTTGCGTCTGCCCTCACGGCAGTGACTGCCGTAGCGCAATCCACTTACCAATTGCCGAACATCGGCTTCGAGAATTGGGAAAATGCAAAAAAGTCATTCTTAACAGCGAATAGTGATGATGCGTCAGAACAAAGGCCATACACTGAACCTACTGAATGGAACTCTTCAAATGTCAAATGTACGGCACGACCGTTTGACCTAGTTCAAAAAGATACTTATAATGGTACTAATTGTGCAAAAGTAGTAAATAAACAAGTGTCATC
>CAVAOU010000160.1:0-4619 GCA_963590085.1 Senegalimassilia sp.
GCATGTTTCTTGCCCTCGGCGGCATCGGTCTGCTCTACAAGAACGAGGACGGCTCCACAATCAGCCTCATCGGCTCTGCCATTGTGTTCATTTCGTCGCTCACCTACGCCATCTACCTAGTGGGCATCAACCGCGTGAAGGCCATCAAGGACGAGCCTACGCTGAAAATCACGTTCTATGTGCTGGTCTTCGGCGTTTTTGTGTTCGTGGCGCGCCTGCTGTGGATCGGGCATGTGTCCACGCCGAGCCATTGGTACCTGTGGGGCAACCTGCTGGGACTGGCTGTGTTTCCTACGGCAATATCTTTCCTCTGCACCACCGCCGCCATCCAGAGCATCGGCTCAACGCCCACAGCCATTCTCGGCGCATTGGAGCCAGTCACTGCCATCTTCTTCGGCGTGCTGATTTTCGGCGAGGTGATGTCGCCGCGGCAAAGCGTAGGCCTGGTGCTGATTATCGTTGCCGTGACGATGGTCATTGCCGGAGGCAGCCTCAGCGTGCCGCTCACACGGTTCCGCAGGATGTTCCCGAGTCTGCGCAAGCGCAAATAGTGTTGCCAGTCGACATAATTATGTGTAACTTTACACTCTGATTCAAAACAACAAAAAAACGAGATATAGATTATGACCGCACAAATTCTTGACTTCATAACCTGGGAATTCAACCCCGATTTGATTTCTTCGCCAATCACAATCCGCTGGTACGGACTGATGTTTGCCATCGGATTTATCCTCGGCGCAATGATTCTGTCGAAGATGTTCAAGCACGAAGGCGAACGCAGCAGTTGGGTCGACTCAATCTTTGTGATTGTGGTGATTTGCACCATTGTCGGCGCGCGCCTCGGCCACGTGTTTTTCTATGCCTGGGACTACTATTCGCAGCACCCTTCGGAAATTCTTAAGATATGGGAAGGCGGACTGGCAAGCCATGGCGGCGCCATCGGCATCCTCATCGGCATCTGCCTCTACTCCTACTATGTAACCAAGCGCTCGCCGCTGTGGACTCTCGACCGTCTGGTCGTGCCAGTGGCCATGGTGGGCGGACTCATCCGCTTGGGCAACCTCTTCAACTCTGAGATTTTCGGACACGTCACCAACCTCCCTTGGGGCTTCTATTTCGTCAACTCGGTGGAATGGCAACGCATGTGTGCCGACAACGGCGCAATGGTGGCTTGCCACCCTACTCAGATCTACGAGGCGCTGTGCTACTTCGCTCTGTTTGGCGTGCTGATGTGGATGTACTGGAAGCGCAATGCCGAAGAGCGCCGCGGACTCATCACTGGTGTGTTCTTCACCGTGCTGTTTGCTTGCCGTTTCCTCATCGAGTTCGTCAAGAATCCGCAGGAAAGTTTCGAGGTGGGCATGACTCTCAACATGGGACAATGGCTCAGCGTGCCGTTTATCATCGCCGGCATAATCCTGATTGCGCGCGCCATGAAGCGTCCGCGCGTAGCCATCGACTACAAGAACGAATTTGCACCGGAAGAGAAGAAAAAATAGTGACCGATGGCCGACGAATTCTTCAACTGGTTTGACTTCACCCCGACTACGGGTGTCACCGCTGTCGACCGTCTTTGCGGCATCGGCATCGTGGTGGCAATATGCCTTGTGGTTTACTTCGTGCTCAAGAAGGTGATTTTCCCCATCGTGCAGAAAATCACGGAAAAGACCGAAGCAACATGGGACGACCACCTCTTCAACAGTCGGGTGCTCAAACTCGCGTCCTACTTGATTCCGGCTCTCATCGCCTACGCCTTTGCGCCTACCGTCTTCCACGACATGCCGCTGGTAATGACAATCATCAGCAAGGTGCTGCTGTTGCTCTCGCTGATTGTGTCCACGCAACTGGTGTGCGCCTTCATCTCGTCGTTCCAAACCATCAGTTCGGAGAATGAGCAACTGAAAAAGCGACCTCTTGCCGGACTCTACCAAACACTCAAAATCATTGCCGTGTGCATCGCCGTGATACTCGGCATCAGCATAGTGTTCAACCGCGAGCCGAGCGTTGTGCTCACAGGCATCGGCGCCTCGGCGGCAATCCTGATGTTGGTGTTTAAGGACTCGATAATGGGTCTCGTGGCGGGCATACAGATAAACTACTACGACCTTTTGCGGGCGGGCGACTGGATGATTCTCGACAAGCGCGGCGCCAACGGACTGGTAATCGAGGTGAGCCTCAATTTCGTGAAGGTGCGCAACTGGGACAACTCTATCACCACCATACCCACCTATGCCCTGATTTCGGAGTCGTTCCAGAACTACCGCGGCATGTGGGACGAGGGAGGAAGGCGGATGACACAACTCGTGTTTGTCGACATCCAGACAATCCACGTGTGCAACGCCGACGAGGCGCAACGCCTGGCGGCTCTGGTGCCCAATTGCCCTGCCTACGGCGAGGACGTGACCAACCTGTTCTTCTTCCGCTACTACATGGAGCACTGCATGCGCTCCCACCCTCTTGTCACACCGCTGCCCCACCTGATGGTGCGCCAGCAGTTGGCCACCCCCAACGGGCTACCCGTGGAACTCTACTGCTTCACCACCTGCACGCAGTGGGTCGACTTCGAGCACTTCAAGGCCGACATGGTGGAACTCGCCTATGCCTCGCTCGGCAAATTCGGATTGAAGGCATTCCAGTCGCCATCGGGCAAGGACCTCGACAAACTGAAAAATTAACGTATGGCTAACAATAATATCATCATAAAAGGCGCGCGGGTCAACAATCTGAAAAACATAGATTTGGAGATACCGCGCGGCAAGTTTATCGTAATCACAGGACTTTCGGGCTCCGGCAAGTCGTCGCTGGCGTTCGACACCCTCTACGCCGAAGGCCAACGCCGCTACGTGGAGAGCATGTCGTCCTACGCCCGCCAGTTTCTCGGACGCATGCAGAAGCCTGAATGCGACTTCATCAAAGGGTTGCCGCCGGCAATAGCCATCGAGCAGAAGGTGAGCACCCGCAATCCGCGAAGCACCGTGGGCACGGCATCGGAAATCTACGACTATCTGCGCCTGCTCTTCGCGCGCATCGGCAAGACCTATTCGCCCGTGTCGGGCAACCAGGTGAAGAAAAACACCGTCGACGATGTTGTGGCAAAGATGCTTTCCTATGCCGAAGGCACACGCATCGCGGTGGTTTCGCCAATCACCCTCGTGGGCGAGCGCACGCTCCAGCAACAACTCGACATCTACAAGAAGGAAGGCTTCTCACGCCTTGAAGCCGACGGCCAGTTTGTGCAAATCGGCGACGCCGACGGCGACGGGCACTACAACCTGCTCATCGACCGCCTGTCGGCAGCCAGCGACAACGACACCATAAGCCGACTCACCGACTCCACAGAGACGGCATTCTATGAAGGCGACGGCCAATGCCAACTCCTGGCGTGGTGCGACGGCGGCATCGAGCGCACAGCCTTCTCCAAGCGCTTCGAGGAGGACGGCATCGAATTTATCGAGCCTACCGACCAACTCTTCAACTTCAACAACCCTTACGGCGCATGCCCTACCTGCGAGGGCTTCGGACAGGTGCTCGGCATCGACGAGAACCTGGTAATCCCCAACAAGGCGCTGTCGGTCTACGACGACGCCGTGGTGTGCTGGCGCGGAGAGAAGATGAGCCAGTGCAAGCGGGAATTTATCATTGCCGCCACCAAACGCGGATTTCATGTGCACCGCCCCTACTACGAACTCACCGACGAGGAGAAGGACCTGCTGTGGCACGGTGCGCCGGGCATCTACGGCATCGACCAGTTTTTCGACATGGTTCGCGAGAACCAATACAAGATACAATACCGCGTGATGCTGGCACGCTACCGCGGCAAGACCATCTGCCCCGACTGCCACGGTAGCCGCCTGCGCAAGGACGCGCTCTACGTGCAGGTCAACGGCAAGACTATTGCCGACATCGTGAAGATGCCCGTGGCTGAAGTGAAGGACTGGTTTGACGGCCTTTATCTCAGCGACACGGACGCCAAGATTGCCAAGCGCCTACTCACCGAGATACGCACCCGCATAGGCTACCTCTGCGACGTGGGTCTGGAATACCTCACCCTCGACCGCCTGTCGTCGTCGCTGTCGGGCGGCGAGAGCCAGCGCATCAACCTTGCCACATCGCTCGGCAGCAGCCTCGTTGGCTCACTCTACATCCTCGACGAGCCGAGCATCGGGCTCCACTCGCGCGACACCCAGCGGCTCATCGGCGTGCTACGCCATCTGCAGCGCCTGGGCAACACTGTGGTTGTGGTGGAGCACGACGAGGAAATCATGCGCGCCGCCGACTGGATTATCGACATCGGTCCTCTTGCCGGGCGCAACGGCGGCAAACTCGTGTACCAAGGCCCGCTGTCCGACCTCAACAAAGCCACCGACAGCCTCACGGCAAAATACCTCACGGGCGAGATGGCTGTGAGTCTTCCGAAACTGCGCCGCCGCACCCACAACTACATCGAGATTATCGGCGCCGCGCAAAACAACATCAAAGGCATCGACGTGCGCTTCCCGCTGCAGGTGATGACCGTGGTGACTGGCGTGAGCGGCTCGGGAAAGTCGACCCTCGTGCGAGACATTCTCTACAACGCCCTCTTGCGCCATTTCGGCGAAGCCTGCAACAACACCGGCTCC
>CAVAOU010000161.1:0-4549 GCA_963590085.1 Senegalimassilia sp.
GTCTACAAGCACGCAGTGACCGACATGCTCACAGCGTCGCTCGACGTGATGAAGCGCAACAACCTTTCGGTCGACGACATCGACTGGTTTGTGCCTCACCAGGCCAACCTTCGCATCATCGAGGCCGTTGGCGGACGCATCGGCGTGCCAGACGACAAGGTGCTTGTCAACATTCAATACCGCGGCAACACGAGTGCCGCATCAATCCCTTTGTGTCTTGACGAGAACAAGTCGAAACTCAAGAAGGGCGACAAGATTGTGCTCACGGCATTCGGTGCCGGCTTCACATGGGGCGCAATGTACATCGTCTGGGATTGCTAAAAACTGAACGAGCAAGACAATTTAATAATAAAACCGTGCGGAACGCGGCACAGGATAATTCCCGTACCGCATTCCGCATTTTTTTGCAGAATAGAATCATGACTCACAAAGCAGGTTTCGTCAACATCGTGGGCAACCCGAATGTTGGCAAGTCGACACTGATGAACCAGTTGGTGGGCGAACGCGTGTCGATCATCACACAGAAGGCACAAACCACCCGCCACCGCATCCTCGGCATTGTCAATGCCGACGACTATCAGATTGTGTTTTCCGACACCCCGGGCGTACTGAAGCCGAAATACAAACTTCAGGAGAGCATGCTCAACTTCTCGGAAAGCGCACTCACCGACGCCGACATCCTCCTCTACGTCACCGACGTGGTGGAAGATGCCACCAAGAATGCCGACTTCATCGAGAAGGTGGCAAAGGAGAAGGTGCCGGTGCTGCTTGTGATCAACAAGATTGACCTGCTCAAGGGCAACGCCGACCTGCTCAGCGTGATGGACCGCTGGAAAGCGCTTCTGCCGCAGGCTGAAGTGTTTCCGATGTCGGCCAAGGAGAATTTCAACGTGCAGAGCCTGATGCATCGCATCGTGGACCTTCTGCCGCCGTCGCCGCCCTACTTCGGCAAGGACGCCCTCACCGACAAGCCGGCGCGCTTCTTCGTCACCGAAATCATCCGCGAGAAGATTCTGCTGACCTACGACAAGGAAGTGCCCTACGCCACCGAGGTGATTGTGGAGAAATACGACGAAGGGAAGACCGACATCCACATCATGGCGGTGGTCTATGTGGAGCGCGACAGCCAGAAAGGCATAGTCATCGGCCACGGCGGACAGAAACTGAAACGCGTGGGCATGGAGTCGCGCCGCGACATTGAGAAATTCTTCGGCAAGAAGGTGTTTCTCGAGATTTTCGTGAAAGTGGAACCCGACTGGCGCAACCGCGAGAACAAACTGCGCGCCTTCGGATATGTGGAATAAGCAACAAAAGAAAGGAGTAAAGATATGGGACGATTAGTAGCCATCGTGGGACGCCCTAACGTGGGCAAATCAACGCTGTTCAACCGCCTTACGCAGTCGCGCACCGCAATTGTCGACGACATGTCGGGCACTACACGCGACCGCCAGTACGGCAAAGTGGACTGGTGCGGCCAGGAGTTTTCGATTGTCGACACGGGAGGCTGGGTTGTAAACTCAGAGGACGTGTTTGAAGGCGAGATCAACAAGCAGGTGGCGATAGCCATCGAGGAAGCCGACGAAATCCTGTTTGTGGTCGACGCCATGAACGGCATCACCGACCTCGACGACAAGGTGGCATCCATACTCCGCCGCTCGAAGAAACCCGTAATCCTCGTGGCAAACAAGTGCGACTCCAACGAGTGGCGCTACAACGCTGCCGAGTTCTACGGCTTCGGCCTTGGCGACCCTTATTGCCTTTCAGCCATCAGCGGCTCGGGCACAGGCGACCTGCTCGACGAAATCATGAAACGCTTCCCACCGAAGGACGACATCGACGAGACCATCGAGCAACTGCCGCGCTTCGCTATCGTGGGACGCCCTAACGCGGGCAAATCGTCGATAATCAACGCCTTCATCGGCGAGGACCGCAACATCGTGACCGACATCGCCGGCACCACCCGCGACAGCATCTACACCCGCTATTCGAAGTTCGGCTTCGACTTCTATCTGGTCGACACCGCCGGCATCCGCAAGAAAGCGAAGGTTAACGAGGACATCGAGTACTACAGCGTGATCCGCTCCATCCGCTCGATTGAAAACAGCGACGTGTGCATTCTCATGATCGACGCCACCCGCGGCATCGAGGCGCAGGACGTGAACATCTTCTCGCTCATCCAGAAGAACAAGAAAGGCCTCATCGTGTGCGTCAACAAGTGGGACCTCGTGGAGGACAAGAGCACCGCGGCCATCAAGCACTTCGAGGCAGCCATCCGCGACCGCTTTGCGCCGTTCTCCGACTTCCCCATCATCTTCACCTCGGCGCTCACCAAGCAGCGCATCTACAAGGTGCTCGAAACGGCAGTGGAGGTCTACAACAACCGCCAGCGCATCGTGCCTACCTCGCAACTCAACAACTACATGCAGGAGGTGATCGGCGCCTATCCGCCACCAGCCAACAAAGGCAAATACGTGAAAATCAAATATGTGACCATGCTGAAGGAACAGCGCATCCCAACGTTTGTGTTCTTCTGCAACCTTCCGCAATGGGTGAAAGAGCCTTACCGCCGCTATCTCGAAAACAAGATCCGCGAGCAGTGGGACTTCACCGGCACGCCAATCAACCTCTACATGAGGGAGAAATAGCGACAGCCAAATTGCCAAGCGAAACTCAGCCAAATTGCCAAACGAAAACCAGCCAAATTGCCAAATTTTTTTTAAAGGATAGTTTGATTTTCAAATACTTATCCTATCTTTGCAATATCATTAAAATTGACGCAAAAAATGGCTGAATACAAGAGCAGAATTGCAGACAGAATCCTGCAAGACAAGTTAGAGGCTTTAGGGGCTGTACTGATAGAAGGGCCAAAGGCATGCGGCAAGACAACAACCGCCGAGCAACATGCCAAAAGCATCCTCTACATGGATCACCCCAAATTCAAAGACCAATACCTTCAAATGGCAGAAAGCGATATAACCTTTTTGCTCGAAGGCAAGACACCGCGTCTGATTGATGAATGGCAACTGGCGCCAAAACTGTGGGATGCCATCCGCTTTACGGTTGACCATCGGGACGATGACGGGCAGTTTATCCTAACAGGCTCGGCTGTCCCGTTTGTCAACAATGGCGAAATCAGCCATACCGGCACTGGCCGCTTTGCGTGGATGAAAATGCGCCCTATGAGTCTTTGGGAGTCAAACGAGTCAAACGGCAAGGTTTCTTTGCAGCAACTATTTCAGCAGCCAGATATGCCTATTGGCGCGGAGAACGAGATAGACATGTCTGAATTGGCATATCTTACTTGCAGAGGAGGTTGGCCAAAGGCAACCATGAAGAAGACAGAAAAGGCCGCTTTGACACAAGTGGAAGAATATGTCCAGGCAATCATCCATTCCGACATTTCAAGAGTTGACGGCATCGAGCGTAATTCAGGTCGCACGCTGCGCTTGCTCCGCTCATACGCCCGCCATCAGGGCACTTCCGTCAGTGTTGCAACAATCGCAGCCGACATGGAAGCCAACGAAAACGAAAAACCCAGCGACGTAACCATCGAGTCGTACATCAATGCTCTTCGCAAAATATTCGTGATTGAGGATATGCCTGCATGGAATCCGAATTTGCGCAGCAAGACAGCCATCCGCACGTCCGACACCCGCTACTTCATGGATCCATCTATCGCAACGGCAGCCCTTGGACTTGGACCACAAGACCTCATCAACGACCTCAACACCTTCGGTCTTTTGTTTGAGACCCTATGTGTAAGAGACCTTCGCGTTTATGCAGACGCGCTCGGCGGAACCGTTTACCACTATCGGGACAAAAACGGGCTGGAATGCGATGCCGTCGTGCATCTAAGGAACGGCAATTATGGATTGGTCGAAATCAAACTTGGCGGCAACAAACTCGTTGATGAGGGAGCAAAAAATTTACTTAAACTATCCGACAAAATCGACACGACGAAAATGAAGAAGCCGTCTTTCTGCATGGTGCTTACAGGAGTCGGATCCTTTGCCTACAAACGGAAGGACGGAGTGTATGTAGTGCCTATCGGATGCCTGAAAGACTAACCTATCGTCACCGCACTTCGGTGCGGAGGGCGTAGTTGTTGCGGAGGGATTCGAAGGCTGAGGGGTCGGATTTGAGGCGGCGAGTGTCGACCATCGGGTCGTAGGTGGCCATTACTTGCGCTATGCTCTCCACATCGGCTCCGAGCAGCGGCGCGTCGACCTGCGGCTTGCCCTTCACCTCTACCCCGTAATGGCGCTCAAAGGCCGCCAGAGCCATCGCCGTGGCGCGCTTCTTGCCCTCGGCTGAGTATCCGGCAATGTGGGGCGTGCCAACATATACCCGTTTCAGCAACTCGAGGTTGATGCCCGGACTCTCCCAGCAGTCGATTGCCGCCGCCTCAAGACAGTGGCTGTCGAGCGCCTCGACGAGTGCGGGATTGTCGACCACGCTGCCGCGCGCGCTGTTGATGAGCAGCCGGCAGTGGCTCAGGCTCTGCAGGAACGGGAGGTCGGCAAGATGAAAGGTTGCATCCTCCCCCTCG
>CAVAOU010000162.1:0-4544 GCA_963590085.1 Senegalimassilia sp.
CCACACAAGTAACCGATCAGACAAGCGCTGCCGGCTCTACCGACCAGCCTATCCTTGCCGTAGTGGTCAAGACTGAAAACACCCAGGCCATCAACGCTACAAAGTTGACCTTCAACACTGAGGGCACAACCGACATCACTCACTTGTCGAAAGCGAAGGTCTACTACACTGCAAAATCATCTACTTTCGCCACAACAAACCTTCTCGCCACTGTTACTCCGGCTGCTGAGTTCTCTGTCGACATCGACCAGGAACTCGTAGAAGGCGACAACTATTTCTGGCTTGCCTACGACATCGACCCGCGCGCCCAAACAGGCGAAATTCTCGATGCCGGCTGTAGCCAGGTAACCGTTGGCGGAAGCACCTACACTCCGACTACCGTCAACCCTGACGGCAACAGTTCGGTGGAAAACATCATCAAGTCGGACGTAGGTACAGTTGAAAAGACCATCTACGGCACTTGGACTTTCACCAACACTCCTAACCCTTACTCGTCCTACGACGGCTACGAGCCAGTACAGGGCGACCAGATCACTACGTTCGTTCCGGGCAACGACAACACCATCATCGAACTCGACATCCAGTCGTTTGCGCTCTACTACGCAACTTCATCCTACTACCCACAGGCGAAGTTCCAGGTGTACAGCGGCAAGGGCACTACAGGTGAACTCCTCTGGGGTCTCTCCTCTGCCGACGACAAGAATGTTGGTCCGGGCCGCGTTCTCCGCTCGAAGAGCACCGACGGCGCTCTGACCGTTGTGTTCAACGCCAACACCACTTCGTCAAGCTACACAGCCAAGGGCTGGACAGCCGAAGTGCGCGAATACGTGCAGCGTGCAATGGAAGTGGACAAGGTTGTTGCCACTCAGGCAAGCACCGAGGTCATCAACCAGGGCGCACAAAACCAGGAAATCCTCGGCATCGACATCCAAACTGGCGGTAACCTCAGCGCTGTGGTGCTCAACGGCATCACCTTCGACATGAAGGGCAGCCAGGCCAACGTGTCGAAACTCCACATCTACTCTACCGGTGCAAGTAGCACAATGGTGAAGGAAACATCGATTGCCGACCTCAACATCAATGCTGAGACTGCAGAAGCAACAGTTACCTTCGCGCGTCCTATCGAACTCGCTGAAGACCACAACTACTTCTGGCTCACATTCGACCTCAACGACGACGCTGCTATCGACGCCGTAATCGACGCTGCTGTGAAGTCAATCACCACGTCAGCCAAGACAATCACTGTCGACGCTGCCGACGGCGACCCTGAAGGCTCACGCGCTGTAAAGAACATCTACAACCTCCAGGCTGGCGACAACGGCGAAATCGTTGTCGGCGACTCTGCCCTAATGTTCTACGACAACGGCGGTGCCGACGGCAAGACTCCGAAGAACTTCGAAGGTCAGATCACCTTCCGTCCGAAGGACGAAGGCAAGGTTGTGAAACTCACGTTCAACAACTTTAAGATTTCTGCCAACGACAACTTCAGCATCTACTACGGTGGCGAAAAGAAGACCACTGCCGACAAAAAACTGAGCAGCAAGCCTGATGCTCCAATCATCTCGCTCTCCGACGACGGCAAACTCACAGTTTACTTCAAATCGCCAAGTTACTCTTACGAAAGCGACGGCTGGGAAATCGAAGCCGTTCAGTATGAAATCCAGCCTCTCAGCGTTGGCAACGTGGCTGCCGAAAGCGTGGCTGCCGAGCAGTCGCTCCGCGGCGCGAAGGACGTGGCTATGCTCCGCCTTGGCGTGACAGTGGCTGGCGACAAGGGCGAACTCAACTTCTCCAAGTTTGCAGTTTCTGCCGAAAACTCTGCTGCCAACGTAATCAACGCGGCCAAGGTCTATGTCACCACGACTACCGACTTCAGCACAAACAACCTCGTTGGCACTGCCACTGAGGCTCCTTACGATGTAACTGCCGACTACACAGTAACGGCTCCTGGCACATACTACTTCTGGGTTGCCTACGACTTCAACGCCGAGGCCAACACAGGCGACGCTGCCGAAGCAAAGGTTACTTCAATCACTGCCGGCGGCGCTGACTTCGCCGAAGGCACTGTCACTGCTACCACAGCGATGAAGGCCGGCAAGAAAGGCACCTACACCGTTGGCGAAGGCGGCGACTATGCGAAGATTCAGGATGCCATCGACGACATCGCTACAGGTATCGAAGGCCCGGTTTTAATCAACATCAAGAACGGTGAATACAACGAGAAGATCAACATCCCTGAAATCAGCGGCGCTTCAGATGTCAACCCTGTAACCATCCAGTCGGAAAGCGGTGACTACAGCGACGTGACAATCTATCACAACAGTTACACCGACCCTGGCTACAACAGCGACAAATATGGTGTGGTTACGTTCAACGGCGCTGACTACGTTACTCTCCGTGGCGTGACAGTGACTTCAACCGACAAGACGTTCCCTGCACTCATCTATATGATCAACGTCAGCCAGCACGACACTGTCGATGCCTGCCATCTCCTGATGGACCGCGTCGAGACTTCGTCGACGGGCGAGCAGATCGTGCTTCTCCGCCAGTTGGCTAAGGATGTTGAAAACGGCAACAACGACTACTTCACGCTCTCCAACTGTCTCATCGAGGGTGGCTACCGCGGCGCAATCGTCGGCGGCACATCCTACGTGGCTTTGACCAAGCAGGTGGGCACAGTCATCGAAGGCAACACCTTCCGCAACAATGCCGCTTCGGCTCTCTCTGCCTACAGCGGTGACAACGACATGACCATCAGCGGAAACGTGATTGAGAACACCACGACTACCCTCTCTCGCGGATTCAACGGTATGGACCTCCAGTTCGGCAACGGCTGGACTGTGGCTGGCAACAGCATCCACCTCGACCTCGGCGTAGAGGCTTTGGGTATCTATGTACGCAAGGGCGTTTCGGAGGCCGACAGCCGTTCTCGCATCGTCAACAACGAAATCAGCGTGAACAGCAGCAAGACCACTTCGGCAGCGCTCAAGATCAACGGCAAGACAACCTACGTTGACATTGCCTACAACACTCTCGTGGTTGGCGGCGCCGCTTCCAACGTGGCTTGCTACCTCAACGACGAGATGGTTGACTTCAACGTTTGCAACAACATCATCCTTGCCCGCGACGGCGGCTTGGTTTACCGCCTTTACAAGGATACTTACGTGAGCGGCGTGAAATTCTCCAACAACGTTTGCCACACCACCGGCACCGTCTTCGGTCAGACAAGTTCGTCGACCAAGTACGCTACCTTCGGTGAATGGACAACCGCTGTCAACGAGACCAACAGCTACAACGAAGACGTTGCGTTCCTCAGCAGCACAATGCTCTTCCCGTCGGCTTCGGGCAACTTGCTCAACGCTACTCCGCTCGACTACGTAACTGAGGATATCCTCGGCGTTACCCGTAGCACCACCACTCCAACAATCGGTGCCTACGAGTTCACCGACCCGACAGTCGTTCCTGTTTGCGAAGAGGGCTATCCTAATGTTTCGGGTGTTACCTACCACTCAGCAGTGCTCACTCTCAAGACTGCTGCCAACGGCAAGGCTTACATCTCCTTCAAGCCGTCGTCGGAGGACGCTCCTACAGCCGAAGCCCTGAAGGCCGACGCAGTGTCGATCACTCTCCGCGCAGGCAAAGAGGTAACTACTGAAATCACTAACCTCAGCAGCCAGACTGAATATATTGCCTACGCGCTCCTCGAGAGCCTCGACGGCTCTGCTACAGGCGATGTAGTGGCAAGCGATCCGTTCACCACTACTTATCTGCCAACTGAGGTGTCTACGTTCGAGAACGTCAAGACCACTGAAAGCGGATTTGTCGACGGTACTGCCGAGTTTGTCGGATTCACCGTTGAAGAGCAGGAAGGCACAGCAGCCGAAGGCACAAAGGTTGCCAAAATCGGCGAAGCAAGTGCTCTGCAACTCACCAACACCGAAAAGGGTCTTACGCTCACCGGCTTCTACTTCCTGTCGGATGTTGAAGTACCGATGAATGTCTACGACGGCGAGGGCAACGGTCAGTCGTTCACCCTTCCTGCTACCAGCAGCTGGATTTTCTACAACTTGAAGGACAAAGGCCTCATCACAGCAATCGACTTTGTTACGACAGGCAACTCCTATATCGACAACTTCAGCGGCGAGCCTCAGCCATTCTCGTTCACTTGCTCAGTAAACAAGAGCACTGTCGACAGCGGCGAAAAGGCTCAACTGATTGGCGAAACTCACGGCGGTGTATATCCATTCACCGTTGAGTGGACCAACGCCATGAAGCAAGCCGTTGCCACTGGCGCCAACACCGAGACTCCGGCACTCACCTGCTCAGGCGTGTTTACCGCTACAGCAACCGACGCATGGGGTTCTACCGCAGAGGATGCTACAGTGGTCTTCGTTGAGGGCGCACAGGCTGTTGCCACATTCGACGACAACTACCTCGACCCAGAGTCGTACTACAACGGACGTGGCGCCGACGATGCCGACTGGACAAGTCCTGGCACTGTTTCGCAATTTGTCAGCGGTTCGTTTGCATTCGACACCGAGCAC
>CAVAOU010000163.1:0-4536 GCA_963590085.1 Senegalimassilia sp.
GTGTATATACCCAGTTCACTCTTTATGAGGGAGGCATCATCAGTATGCCGACGCTGATACAGGAACTGAAAACCTACAAGTTAGTGGATCAATACCTTTTCCATACGGAAAAATCGCTGAGTGCCATACGTTTTATTGAGTCAAAAAAGATAGAATTATGAGTACTAAAATAACCCAAGACAACCTTTATCTGTTGCTGCCTTGCAAAATAAGCTGGCTTGCATCGTGGCTCTCGGAGGACAAGGGTATAAGTATCCCGGAGGCCATCAACCGCATCTATCATTCACAACTCTATAAAAAATTGTCGACGGAAAGCACCAAATATTGGCATCTTGGCCCAGTGGATCTATACAACGAACTGAACGCAGAATTGTAAATCGACAGGCCAAGCGGAAATCTCCGCTTGGCCTGTCGATTTACTTTTTCTGTAGCCGTTATTTCTTCTTTACGCGCTTGGAGGGCTTGATGGCGTTGACTGGGCAGACGTGGAGACAGAGCAGACAGCCTACGCATTTGGCGCCGTTGATGTGCGGCTTGCGCTCGGCGTCGAGGGTGATGGCTTGGTGGCCGCCGTCGCTGCACGAGATGCGGCACCGGCCGCAGCCAATGCACGCTGCTTTGTCGACTTGCGGGAACACTACGGTGTCGCGGTCCATCTGCGACGGGAGCACAAAGTTTTTCAGTTCTTCGCCGACAATGCTGTCGAGGTTCTTGAGTCCGCGGCTCTCCAGATAGGTCTGCATGCCCTCGATGAGGTCGTCGATGATGCGAAATCCGTACTGCATCACTGAGGTGCACACCTGCAGGTTGGTGCAACCGAGTTGCAGAAACTCCAGCGCGTCCTTCCATGTTTCGATGCCGCCGATGCCGCTCAGCGGGGTGTACTCGAGGATAGGGTTTTTAGCCATTTCAAGGATGTAGCGCAGGGCGATAGGCTTGACTGCGCGGCCGGAGTAACCCGAGATGGTGCGCTGGTGCGAAACCATCGACGAGTCGCTCATCGTTACACTCTTGATGGTGTTGATGGCTGAGATGGCGTCGGCGTTGGCGAGCGCTGCAGCCACTGCCGGGGCGTTGATCTGCGTGATGTTTGGTGTCATCTTGGCGATGACCGGTATGTTGATGCGGCGCTTCACGTAGGAGGTGTAGTACATCACCAGTTCGATGTTTTGGCCCACGTCGCTGCCCATTCCCTCGAGTCCCATCTGCGGGCATGAGAAGTTCAGTTCCACGGCATCCACGCCAGCATCCTCAGCCATGTGGGCGAGGGTAGCCCAATCCTGGAGCGTCTGCCCCATGATGCTTGCTATGACGATTTTGTTGGGATAGTCCTTTTTCAGGCGTTGAAGGATGTCGAAGTCCACCTCAGCGGGGTTCTCGCTGAGTTGCTCCATGTTGCGGAAGCCGTAGAACTTGCCCACGTCGCCCTGCTCGCACACAGAGTCGAAGCGAGGCGACACCTCGCGGATTTCCTCCAGGCAGATCGACTTGTAGTAGACACCCGCCCAGCCCATGTCGAACGCCCGCGCCACCATCTCGTAGTTGGTGCAGATGGCCGACGACGCGAGGAAAAACGGGTTTTCGCATTTCAGTCCGCAGAACTCGATGCTCAGGTCGGGCTTCTCCGCCGTTTCCTCGTGCGCAGCGAGGCATTCAGCCGTCTCGCGGATGCGGATAGGACGGTCGTAGTGGATGCATGCCGCTTCGGCGGCAGCAAAGTCGTCGGCGGTGCAGTCGGCAATCCATTTGCGCGCGTTGGCGTCGTTGTCAAAACGGATGGCGCGGAGCATACGGGCAGGGTCACCGTGGCTGCAGACAGCGCTGCAGGGAGCGTTTTCGCAAAGGAGGCAGCGAGCAGCCTCTTCTTTGTAGTGGGTTGGATTCATAATGTGTCAATTGTTAGGTTTGTGGTTGCGTAATCATAGTTTGGCAATGCCTAAGCATGTAGCGGCTTGCCGGGTGTAAATGTAAGAAATATTTGTTTATCACAACACATCCTTTGGATGATTTTTGCAAAAAGGGCAAAAAAGTAGTGGTGCCGTACATTCACATGCACGACACCACAGATTTCTATAAAAATGGGGAATGTAGATAACCGATGAATTCAGGGGAAGGAATTCACGGCTCGGTTATCATTTCGTTTGAATAACCAGGAAGTTTGATTTCTCCCAAAACTTGCTGGCATTCTTTATCTTGACTACGGCTGTGCCGTTTTCGGTCTCGATTGAGTAGGAATCAGCAGGATGCGATGTCATCAGTTTCGCTGATTTTGCGTAGGTCTTCACCTCGCTGAGGCTGCGCTTGTCGGCCTTTGTGAAGTAAGTGTGGTCGAAGTCGCCTTCCATTGTCTTGGTCTTGCCCAAGAATTTCTTCTCGAGGATTTTGTGCTCCTTCAACTCCTTGTTTGTGCCGCAAACATAGTAGCAGGTGTTGAGTTCGTCGGTGGCCTTGTCGGCACGCTGAGTCTCAGCGTTGCGCTCTTCGGTTACGTTTGAAACCTGGGTGTTGAGGTTTTCGACATTCTGGTTGAGGTCGGAAATCTTAACGTTTGCGTCGGCGAGGGCGCTCTCAAGTTGCTGGATTTTCTGAGCCTGCTCCTCGATGAGTTGCTTTTGCGACTCGATGGTCTTCTGCAGTTTTGCAGTATATGCGTTCGACGATTTCAGTTTCTTCTCCAACTCCTCGAGAGCCTGCTTGCGGGCGTCGAGTTCCTGGCGGAGAGCTGCGATGTTGGCGATGATTTCCTGACGCTTGTCGGGAGTGTCCTTGAAGTCTCCGCTCACGAGGATATTTTCCATACGGTTCACCTCGATGAGGTTCTGGCTTATGTCGCCGATGAGGTTCATAAGGCTGTCGCGCTGACCCTCTACGCTTGAGATGTCGGTTTGGTCAACGTTTGTTGAGTCGTCTTTCGATTCTGTTTTGCCGTTGCAGGCCACCATAACGCCTGCGAGGGCAAGTGCGAAAATCATAATCTTCTTCATAGTGAATTCTGATTTTTTACGTTCTTAAATTGAGCATACTTGTCTCGTTTCGTCGGGTTCTTCTCTTCTTTCTTGCCCGACACTACTATAACGATTTCACCGCGCGGTTCGTTTACGGAAAAGTGTTCTTTAAGTTCATTTAACGTACCACGCACTGTTTCCTCGTGCAGTTTCGAGATTTCGCGGCTCACGCTTGCCTCGCGGTCGTCGCCAAACGCCTCGGCGAGTTGCGTGAGAGTCTTCACGAGCCGCAGTGGCGACTCGTAGAACACGATGGTGCGCGGCTCTTCGCTCAATTCAGTCAACCGTGTTGACCGTCCTTTTTTCTGTGGCAGAAACCCCTCGAAGCAGAATTTGTCGCAGGGCAGGCCGCTGTCGACCAGCGCCGGCACGAAAGCCGTTGCCCCTGGCAGGCATTCCACCTTCACGCCGATGCGACGGCATTCCCTCACGAGCATGAATCCCGGGTCGGAGATGGCAGGCGTGCCCGCGTCCGACACCAAGGCGATTCTCTCACCGCCCTTGAGACGCATCGCCACTGCCGCCGCCGTTTCGTGCTCGTTGAACTTGTGGTGGCTCTGCATGCGCGTCTGTATGCCGAAATGCTTCATCAGCACAGCGCTGGTGCGGGTGTCCTCGGCGAGGATAGTGTCGACCGCCTTGAGCACCTCCACGGCACGCACTGTCATGTCGTCGAGATTGCCCACCGGCGTAGGCACCACGTAGAGAGTGCCCGCTTCTGCTGTTGGTTTCTGTGCCATTATATTATAGGAAATGATTCTTTATTATTGCCATAAAATCCTTCACGTCGTCCGACTCGCGATCCCAGCCGAGGTCGCCGTAGAAATAGTCCTCAGCCTCGTCGAAACTGTGCATAGCCACCACAAGGTTGAGCGCGTCGGTCATCTCCGCGCCGCTGTTGGAGAAAAGTTCGCGGCGGAAGCGGAACGAGTCGTTGAGCGAGAACGCCGACTTCAGGTCCTTCGACTTGCTGCGCTGCAGCATCTCGTCGAGGCGCACAGGATCTTCGGCCTCAGGCTCTTCCTCGGGGATTTCCTCCTCTTCCTCGTCGGTTACATCTTCCTCTTCCACAGGCTCCTCTTCGGGAGTCTCTTCCTCTGCGGCAGGCTCTTCTTCTGATGCCTCCTCTTCGGGAGCCTCCTCAATAGGCTCAGCCTCAGCGATTACGGCATCGACGATAGGCACTTCCTCCTCTTCCGCATCGGGCTCTGGAGCGGGTTCAGGCTCTGGGGCAGGTTCAGGCTCAGGCTCGGGTTGAGGGGTCTCGGTTTCCAACTCCGTGTCGAGCATCAGCGACAGCGGCTCGGCATCGTCCAACTCGTGCGACAGTTTGTCCTCCAGCGTCACCGCCTCGGCGTCGTTGCCGTCAAACGAATCCGGTTCTGCCGTTTGGGCGGCTTCAAACAGTCCCAACCCCGTAACGCCAGTAATCTCGTCGTCGGCCTCGTTGTCTTTCGCCGGCTTAGCCAGCACGGCGAGCGAGCGCAGACGGTCTATCTTTTCGCCAATGGCGGTGTGTACATAATCGGGC
>CAVAOU010000164.1:0-4535 GCA_963590085.1 Senegalimassilia sp.
GACCGGTGGCGCCAGCCACAAGCAGGTGAGGAATCTTGGCCAGGTCTACCATGAACACCTCGTTGGTGATGGTCTTGCCCAGAGCGAGCGGCAGTTCCATCTTCGTTTCCTGGAACTTCCTCGAGTTGAGGATGCTCTCCATGCTCACGATGTTGGCATTGGCGTTAGGAACCTCGATACCGATGGTACCCTTGCCGGGTATGGGGGCGATGATACGTATGCCGAGGGCTGCCAGGCTCAGGGCGATGTCGTCCTCCAGGTTCTTAATCTTCGATATGCGCACGCCCTCGGCTGGGATAATCTCGTAGAGCGTGACCGTAGGCCCCACGCACACCTCGATGCTGCGGATGGCTATGCCGTAGTCGCTCAGCGTCTTGGTGATGGTGGCCTTGTTCTCCTCCTGCTCTTCCACGTCGACACTCTTGCCTGTGTTCTTTATCTCGCGGAGCAGGGTTGTGGGCGGAAATTTGTAGCGCGACAGTTCGGCGGTAGGGTCGAAAGGTTTCTCGGCAATCTTGTCGGCTTTGTCTATCTCCTTCATCTCCACGGCAACCGGTGCGGTCGGCTCTTCGGCAACTGGCGCAGCGGGCTGCTCAGGCTGCGGTTGCGGCTGCGGTTCTGGCAATGTTTGCGGTTGCGGCGCCTCTACAGTCTCGATGGGAGAGGGCTCTACAGGCTCGGGAGCGCTCGGCTCAGCGGCTGCAGGCTCTGTTGCGGCAACCTCAACAACAGGTTCTGCGTCAAACACCTCATCCATCGGCGCTTCCGGCGCCTCCTCGATGTCGGTAGGCTTGAAGTTGATGTCCTGCTTCGACGGCTTCGCCTTGTCGGTGTCGTCGTCGGCAGGTTCGTCGGTCTCGTCAAACGTGTTGCGGCGCTCAGCCTCCTCCTCGTGCTTCTTCTGCAGGCGTTTCAGTTTGTAGGCCGTAACCACCTGCTGATAGCGCTGGTAGACGTGGCGCAACGAGTTGATGGTCAAAACGAAAAGTATCACCACCAGCATCACGTTGAGCGCGATGGCGCCAAACGGACCAGCCACGTCGAGGCAGAGTTGGTTAAGGTAGTGGCCGTGCGCTCCGCCGATGGCGAAGAACGTCTGCGTTTCGGTCATTATGTCGAGAAATCCGAGTACACTCGAGATGGTCAGCGTGGCAACCAGCGAGATGAGTATGGTCGACGCCACGCGGTATTTGTAGCGGCCGAACACCTTCAGGCTCAGCGCAATGAGCATGTAGATGATGCAGAACGTGCCGATGCCGAAGCCCTGGTTGAAGAAAAATTCCGACAAAAATGCGCCCAGCGGGCCGCCCGCGTTCTGGATGTGGTGTGTCTGCGCGTTGTCGAGAATCGTGCGGGTGTTCACGAGGCTCTGGTCGGTAGCGCCCCAAGCAAAATAGGAGATGCCGCTGATGAGCAGGAACAGCGCCATCAGCATCAGCACCGTGCCGAGCACAATCTTGAACCGCTTGTCCTTGAAAAATGCCACAAAAGCGTTGTCGCCGTCCTTTGTGCGCACCTTCTTCTCCTTCTTTTTTGGTTTCTTTTCTTGCCGGGAGTCGGCTGGCGTTGCTTCAACCAATTCCTCCTCTTCCGGCTGATATTTAGGTCCTTTGTATTCTTCGAAATGCAATCCCATTTGTCTAATAAATTATGCAAGGCGGAAAATCCACCTATATTATGCAAAGATAGTGCAAGCCGAGGGAAAAGAAAAGAGCCACGCTCAATTTTCTTTTCCGAGGCGCCGCCTATCTTATCGAAAGTAGTGCAAGCCGAGGGAAAAGAAAAGAGCCACGCTCAATTTTCTTTTCCGAGGCGCCGCCTATCTTATCGAAAGTAGTGCAAGCCGAGGGAAAAGAAAAGAGCCACGCTCAATTTTCTTTTCCGAGGCGCCGCCTATCTTATCGAAAGTAGTGCAAGCCGAGGGAAAAGAAAAGAGCCACGCTCAATTTTCTTTTCCGAGGCGCCGCCAACACCATCAATGTCGGTGTTGGCGGCACCCACTACGGGGTGCAAAGACTGAAGGATCTTGCTGGCCCCAGGCTTCAGCCTGGGGCTGCTGATTACCAATAACTTGCGCCCTGTAAGCGGCGCTACCAACACCATCTATGCGGCTTGGTGCAGTGGCATACTTACAACACTTAGATTTTCGGCATTTATCACTGAATTATGAGGGCGTGGGCAGAGGTCGGCTATATTTGCTGCATGTGTTGGCAGAGTCGCAATTTGGCAATTTGTTTCGAAAATGAAATTTTATGCTGAAAAAAGTTTTGTTTTGGCGGAGATATGCGTAAATTTGCCATTTAGTATGAGTAATCACACAACTAATTAAAAAATATTTGTTCTATGAAGAAGATTTTATTCTCCTTGTCGTTGGCGCTCTTGGCTACAGGCAGCGCTTTTGCGGCTGTGGGCGACACCTTCACCATCGACGGTGTCATCTACAAAGTAGGGCAGGACAACACCGTCAGCGTTTCGGATGTTGTTACAAAAGATCTTCCTTCGGCAGTTACTCTGACTGCGAAGGTGACCGATCCTGCCACTAGTACTGAATACACCTTGACCGAAATCGGCGAAGATGCGTTCTATTGGGCTGACTGTGTTAGCGTCAACATCCCGAACACGGTCACAACTCTTGCCGACAAGGCATTCTATTCTTGCAGCAACCTCGCTTCGGTTACATTCGACGAGGGCAGCAAGGTGAAGACTATCGGCGCCTATGCCTTTGGCTCGGCAAAAGTGCTTACAACAATCACCATACCGGAAGGCGTTGAAAGTCTCGGCAACAGTTGCTTCTTTGCTTGCTATAAGTTGGCAAGCATCAGCCTTCCGTCAACATTGAAGTCTATTGGTAAATCGTGCTTCTACAAGTGCGGCCTTACAAGCATCGACCTCCCAGCAGGTTTGACAACTCTTGAAGACAAAGCATTCCTTGAGTGCAGCCAATTGGCATCGGTTACGCTTCCTGCTGGCATCACTGAATTGGGTGAGGGCATGTTTAACGGCGCAACTTCGCTCAAGTCGATCAATTTCCCTGCCGGCTTGACAACGATTGGCGACGAGTGCTTCCTCGCTGCAGGCCTTACTGGTGAAATCACTCTTCCTGCATCGTTGACCACTCTCGGCGACGGCGCTTTCGCAAAGTGCCCGATCACGGCATTCAACATCGCAGCCGGCAACACGTCGTTCACCAAGGTTGGCGATGTCGTGTATTCAGCCAACAAGACTCTTGCCTATGCTTATCCAAGCGCTTGCGCAAATACTGAAGTGACAATCGACCCTGCATGTGTCGGCATCTCCGGCGCTGCATTCTGGGGCTCTAACGTAACGAAGGTAACCCTTCCTGAGGGCTTCCGCGCGTTCGACGACTATTCATTCTGCCAGGCTGCATCGTTGACAAGCATCAATTTCCCGTCAACATTGGTGTTCTTCGGTGAGCAGGCATTCGCGGGAACAGGCCTTACATCGGTCGTTATCCCAGAAGGAGTATGCCAACTGCCGGAGGCTGTGTTTGCTCAATGCACACAACTCACCGACGTTTCACTCCCATCGTCGTTGAACTATATCGACATCCGCAACTTCTGGCAATGTGCGAAACTTACCACAATCAACTGCTATGGTTCGACCGCTCCGACGCTTGAAACATGGTATGAGTCATACGAGTCGCCGTTCTACAATGTGCCATCAACTTGTAAGGTACATGTGCCAGCCGGCTGCAAATCTAATTACAGCGGCGATTGGACAGACGCATTCTCTGCATCGCGCATTGTCGACGACCTTCCAGGTTATATCGCAGTATCGTCAATCACTCCAGCCGCCGACTCTTCGGTTGCTACCTTAAGCAATGTGGCTGTTGCCTATACCGCGGAAGACGGCGCAACATATAGCGTAGCCGTTGCTTCGCCAGCCGTAGTGCTTCAAGCAGGTCCTTTGGCTGCCGGTGTGCCAGTAGGCGATAAGGTTGCCGTTGACCACTGGACTGCAACTGCAGCCGAGTCGACATTGACTCTTACTCCTTACGACGCGTCAAACAACGCTCTCGCTCTTAACCTTGAAAAGGATAAGGAATACTACCTCACAATCCCTGGCGGCGTGTTTGCCGACAACAACGGCAAGACCAACGAGCGTGCATTCATCAAATATGTAGGCAACTACGAAGCACCCGCTTTGGCTCCTACAGCAACGTCTCCAGCCAACGATGCCAAGATTGCTGCATTCGACGGCGTTGACTTGACATTCGACGAAGCCGTTACCGAGGTGTCTTCAAAGGTTAGCAGCATCAAGTTTGTCAAGGGCAGCATCGATGATGCCGGCAACGTGACTGGTACCGATGCAACATCGAGCGACTTCGAGACTTGGATGGTTTCCAACTCAGGTGCCAAGAAAACACCTCGCATCTGGATGGCCGACATGGACTACTACACTTGTTCTTCAACTCTCGAGGCTAATGCCGACTACTATCTCGTACTCCCTGCAGGCCTCTTCAAGAACAGCGCAGGCACAGAAAGCTCACAGATTGTGCTCCACTACACTAAGGC
>CAVAOU010000165.1:0-4526 GCA_963590085.1 Senegalimassilia sp.
AAAAAAGCAACATTTTCATCAAAATTAGGAGTAGTGGCAGCCACCGTGGGCTCCTCTGTGGGGCTGGGCACCATCTGGCGCTTTCCGAGCGAGGTGCAGTCGAACGGCGGCTCGGTTTTTCTGATTGCATATCTTTTGTGCGTGGTGTTGGTGGGCATCCCCGTGATGCTTGCCGAATTTTCGGTGGGTCGCGGCAGCGGCAGCGACGCCGTAGGAGCATACCGCAAACTCACGCCCAGCAAGCCGTGGTGGATTATCGGTGCAGTCAGTGTACTGGCGCCCTACCTCATTATGATGTACTATATGGTTGTGGCGGGATGGACGCTGCAATACCTGTGGATGTCGCTCAGCGGTGAACTCTTTGCGGGGGTAACCCAGGCAAACCAGTCGCAGGTTTTCCACAGCATCATGAACGACTCCATCACCGACGGATGGGAGCCTGCCCTGTGGACTGCCGCAATGATACTCATCAACCTCTTCGTGCTGATGCGCGGAGTGCAGAAAGGCATCGAGCGGATGTCGAACGTGCTGATGCCGTTCCTGTTTGTCATCCTCATAGTGTTCTGCGTGGTGTCGCTCAACCTGCCCAACGCAAGCGAGGGCGTGGAGTACTTCCTCAAGCCCGATTGGTCAAAACTCAACGGCGAGGTACTCATCAGCGCCGTGGGTCAAGCTTTCTTCTCGCTGAGCCTCGGCATGGGCATCCTCGTGACATATTCATCGTACTTTCCCAAGTCGACCGACCTGCCGCGCACGGCAACGATAGTTCCGTCGCTAGTGTTTATGGTGGCGATACTCACTGGCCTGTTGATTTTCCCGGCAGTGAAATCGTTCGGCATCTCCGACTCTACCCAAGGCACGACACTGATTTTCGTCACCCTGCCTGAGATTTTCCAGCAACTTCCTCTGCCGCAGTTGTGGTCTACCCTCTTCTTTGCTCTGCTCTTCGTGGCAGCGCTCACCTCGACAGTGTCGATAGCCGAAGTACCTATTGCCTTCCTAACCGACACCTTCAAGATGACGCGCTCCAAGGCTTGCCTCTGGACAATAGTGCCGATGTTTGCGTTCTGCACCATCTGCTCTCTGTCGCTCGGGCCGTGGGCCGACTACACTCTGTTTGGCATGTCGATTTTCAACCTCTTGGACTACTTCACCTCAAACATACTGCTGCCGATAATTGCCATCGGCGTGTGCGTCTACGTGGGCTATGTGCTGCCCCGCTCGTTCTTCTTCAACGAGACCAGCAACGGCGGCACAGTGCGGTTTCGCCTGGCGCCGATGTTCTATTGGTTTATCCGCGTGGTTGCGCCACTGCTACTGCTTGCAGTGTTTGTCAACAAGTTGTTTTTTGACTAAACAGCGATGGACAGACTCACCAAGGTGGAACGCATTGGGCTGATAGCGATTATCGCCATCACGGCCATCGTGCTGCTGGCAATCAGCATCATTGCCAACCGCGAGGCAAAGCCATTGGACAAGGCAGAGCAGCTGAAGATGGAAGCATTTGAGAAGCAGGTAAAGGCATTCAATGCCGACACATTGCCGACTACCTACAAGAAGAAAAGCACAACTAGAAAGAAAGACAAGAAAGAAAAAGCCACGCGCAAGCAACCAGCCGCGCGCCAGGCAAACAAAGCGATGGAAAGATATGAAAAAGATGGAAAGAGATAAGTTTTCAAGCAAATTAGGCGTCATTGCCGCCACCGTTGGTTCAGCCATCGGACTGGGCAACATCTGGCGCTTCCCCTACGAAGCCGGCGAACACGGCGGCGCAGCGTTCATGCTCGCCTACATCATTTTTGTGATTGTAATCGGAGTGCCATTGATATGCTCCGAGTTTCTCATCGGGCGGGCTTCGCAATGCAATGTGCACCATGCGTTCAAGAAACTCGGCGATGCACGCAAAAAGTGGCACTGGTTGGCTTATCTCGGCATCATCTCGGCGCTGATGATTCTAAGTTTCTACTCGGTGGTTGCCGGATGGACAATGGAATACTGCGTGCAGGCTGTAAGCGGCACTTTCGCCAAGGCTTCGCAGGCGGAACTGTCGGAATACTTTAGCGAGTTCACCACCCGCACCGCACGCCCTGTGGTGTGGACTCTGGCTTTCCTCTTCGCCAACTACCTGATACTCCGCAAGGGTCTGAAAAACGGCATCGAGCGGATGGCAAACATCATGACGCCGATGCTATTCATCCTTCTTATTGCGTTCTGCATCAATTCATTGTGTTTGCCTAATGCACTGGATGGAGTGAAATTCCTGTTTGTGCCCGATTTCTCGGCGCTCACCCCGTCGGTGCTGCTCGGGGCAATGGGGCAGGCGTTCTTCTCGCTCAGCCTCGGCGTGGGCACACTGATAACCTACTCTTCCTATTTTCAGAAAGAAGTGAAACTGGTGAAGTCGGCTTCGATCGTCGCCACCCTCGACACCGCATTTGCCATCCTCTCTGGACTCATCATCTTCCCAGCCCTCTTCTCGTTCGGGATGCAGCCCGCTGCTGGGCCGAAGTTGGTGTTTGAGGTGCTGCCGTCGATCTTCTCGCAGATGGCGGGCGGCTCTATCTGGGCAGCGCTGTTCTTCTTCCTGCTCTTCATCGCGTCGCTCACGTCGACCATCTCGATGGCTGAAAACTCGATATCCTATTTTGCCGAAGAAGCCCACATGTCGCGCGAAAAAGCCACGATTGTCACCATCGCCATCGCAATGGTTTTCGGCACACTGTGCGCTCTGTCGTTCGGGCCGATGGCCGACTTCAAGATTTTCGGCAAGACCGTGTTCGACCTCTTCGACTACACCACCGCCAACCTGCTGATGCCCGTATGTGGCATCTTCTTCTCCATCTTCGCCGGATGGATTATGGACAAGAAGGTGGTGCGCAACCAACTCACCAACAACGGCAGTTTCCGTCTGCCTGTGCTCCGCGCGCTTATCATCTGTCTGCGCTACGTTGCGCCAGCGGCAATCCTCGCCGTGTTTGTGTTCAATCTGATTTTTTAACAACGGCAGTTTTGAATTGGTGAATTATTGCAGTATCTTCGCAATAATCTAAGATTAACGACAGATATGCATATTTTCAAACCATACACAATCAATCTCCGCGGACGGCTGATGACGGTGGAGAAGCCGCTGGTGATGGCCATCCTCAACACCACGCCCGACTCCTTCTATTCAGAGAGCCGCTGCAGTGTGGAAGACACTGTGCGCCAACGCGTTGAACAGATAAAGGCTGAAGGCACCGACATCATCGACATTGGCGGATACTCATCGCGTCCGAACGCCGACGACGTTACGGCGGAGGAAGAATACCGCCGCGTGGCGATGGGCTTGCGCATTGTGCGCGAACTTGCACCGAAGATACCCGTTTCGGTCGACACCTTCCGCGCCTCGGTGGCTGAGCGCAGCGTTGACGAATGGGGCGTGGAAATCATCAACGACATTGCTTCCGGTGGCCTCGACCCCAAGATGATAAAAACCGTGGGACGGCTGAAGGCCGCCTACATAATGATGCACATGCGCGGCAACCCGCACACGATGAGTTCGCTGTGCGACTACGACGACCTCATTGCCGACATGCTCAAATATTTCAGCGAGAAAATAGACGAGGCGGCTTCAGCAGGCATCACCGACATTATCCTCGACCCAGGATTCGGGTTCAGCAAGACTCTCGACCAGAACTACGAACTGCTGCAGCGCATGGACGCCTTCCAGGCGCTTAACCTGCCTGTGCTCGTGGGAGTGTCGCGCAAGTCGATGATTTACCGCTTGTTCGGCACCACACCAGCAGAGTCGCTCAACGGCACCACGGCAATCAACACGCTGGCACTCGCCCAGGGCGCAAGCATCCTGCGCGTGCACGACGTGAAGGCTGCCAAAGAGGCTGTGGCGATTTTCAGCAAGACATTCCTCAACGACAAATAAACGGACAGATATGGAGATTTTCGGACTTATAGGCATCAAGGACATCATCGACATCCTTATTGTAGCCACCATCCTGTTCTACATCTACAAGATAATGAAAGAGTCGGGCACGCTGAGCATCTTCCTCGGCGTCCTGGCGTTCATCATCATCTGGTTCATCGCCTCGGCTGTGCTGAAGATGGAACTCACGGGCCGCATCCTCGACAAGTTTATGAACATCGGCCTGCTGATTCTCGTGATTCTCTTCCAAGACCAAATTAAGCGTTTCCTTGTGGAAATAGGCTCACACCGGCGCTGGCGGTTTATCCACAACATCTTCCGCCGCAAGCAAACGGCCGAGACGCCACAGGAGTCGTGGATTCTGCCGATTGTCTATTCCTGCCTCAACATGTCGAAAAGCAAGACCGGCGCACTGATTGTGGTGAAGGGGCTCGTGCCGCTCGACACCTACGAGCGCAGCGGCGACATCATCGATGCGGAGGTGAACGGACGGCTGATTGAAAACATATTCTTCAAGAACAGCCCGCTCCACGACGGCGCAATGATTGTGGCGGACGGCCGCATCAAAGCCGCAGGCTGCATCCTGCCCGTTTCGCACGACAACGAC
>CAVAOU010000166.1:0-4504 GCA_963590085.1 Senegalimassilia sp.
ATTTTATAGGGTTTTAAGTATGACTACTCTGGGAGCATCAGGAGTTCGAATCTGTTTCCTGACTTAATCAACTTGTCTACGAAGTTTTCGACCTCGCCGACTGTCAAGTTCTCGACTGTTGACTTATAGTCAGTATACATGTCGATGCCTTCAACCACATACGCTTTGAGCATGTCAACCCAATATCCGTTTTCGTGGGTATTTTCGTCGAAAGTCTTCAGCATGTATTCCTGCATCTTCTTCAACTCTGCAGTCGGAATATCCTTAGCCAATGTTTCGAAACTGTTGATTGTCATCTTCTCGCTTGTCTGGTACTTGTCTGGATTCAATGCGAAGATTGTCTGTACAGTGGCATTATCCTTATATGTACGGTTGACAGAGCCATAAGCGAATGGGCTATAGGCAGCGCCCTCGTCTTCACGGATGCTGTTGAGCAACTCGTTTGACATCAACTGACCAGTTACACTGCTAAGCACTTGGTTTTTCAATGTCATCGGCATATCCAAGTTCCAGATCATTGCAATCATAGCCAATTTGCTCTCGCTGTTGCAAACAAACTGGTTGCGGACTGTGCCTTTCACATATTCGCGGCCGTCGTTTACGGCTGTTTCGAATTTCTTGTTGGCTGGCAATGAAGCGATGTATTTGCATACATATTGACGCACTTCCTTCTCATCGAAATTACCGACGATAAAGAATGTGAAGTCGGCAGCATTCGAGAAACGCTCCTTGTAGATTTGCAGCGCACGCTGATAGTCGACCTTCTCAAAGGAAGCCTTGCTCTGGATCATAGCTTTAGGATGGTGAGCGAAAAGACAGCTTACCAAAGAATCCTGGAATACATATTGAGGATTTTTAGAGGCATTCTCGATTTGCGAGATATATCTCTTCTTCGCGTTTTCAAATGCTTCTTTGTCTTCGCGAGGCTGAGTGAATTTGAGATACATCAACTGCATCATAGTCTCAAAATCCTTGACACTTGACTGTCCGGAAACTTCCTCACTGTTGGCATCTATATCCATCGAGCAACTTGCCGACTTGCCGGAAAGAACCTTCTGCAAATCAGTATAGTTGAAGTTGGCAAGACCAGTTGCTCCAAGGAAGTCAGTGCTATAGACTGCACTTGGATAGTCCTTTGCATCATAGAGCGAAGCGCCGCCCTTGCTGAATGCGAACAAACGGATTTCGTCTTCCTTGAAGTCGGTCTTCTTGAGCACAACCTTTGCGCCGTTTGACAAAGTCAATTCAGTGAAGCCAAGAGCATCGTTTTTAGTTTCTTTCTTGATTTTGCCAGCCTTTGGAGCCTTCTCCATCAATGGCTCAGTCACATCAGAGTCTGTGTTTGCCTCAACCTTAGAAGCTGCCACTTCGTTAACGATAGAAAGCAAGTGGTCGGTTGTTGGGATTTCCACACCTTCCTGGTCGAGATTCAAAGACATAACGACAAGGTTCTTGCCCGGAACGAACTGCTCCTTGATGCCCTGGTTGATAAAGTCAAGAGGGAGCATGCCAACCTGGTCTTTCATCAACTTATATTCATAGTCGACAGCCGTAACAGGATGCGCCTCGATAAAGTTTTCGATGTAGATTTGAGCAAAATAGTCGTTCTTGAATGTGCTGAAGTTGTTATTCTGCTTCTCCAGTTCAGTCAGATACTGAGCACGCGCACGCTCATACTCGCCCGCTGTGATTCCGTATTCCTGGAATTTCTTGAGTTCGGTGAGCACTGCACGCAAAGCGGCATCTGTACCCTTGTCACCAATCATCGCCTCAAACATCAGCGCGCCCTTTGTGTTGGCATAGAGATAGCTGCTCAGATAAGCGTTGCAATTACTAAACGGAGCATCAGCCGAATGGGTTATTGCTGTCAGGCGTTCGTCGAGGACTGTGCTAATGATGAAGTTCATGTAATCCATGAGGATACCCAAGTTGGTGTTGCGGTATTCACGTGGAAGGAAGTCGTACTTTTGCGCCACGAAAAGGATGTTGGCCGGCATCTCCTTGTCCTTGTCGGAGATGATGATTGGAGCATCGTTGTCGGCAACCACCTGATAGTCGAATTTCGCAGGATTCTCCGGCATCTTGATTGGCGAGAAAAGTTCCTTGATTTTTGCCTCTACAGCTTCGACATCGATGTCGCCGACAACAATTATGCCTTGCAAGTCAGGGCGATACCATTTCTCATAGTAGTCGCGCAGCACCTGCGGAGCAAAATTGTCGACAATGTCCATGCTACCAATCACATCGTGTGTAGCATACTTTGTGTTGGGATAGAGTTCCTTTGCATGGCGGTTGAGCAGACGCGAAATAGCACCATTGCCGAGACGCCACTCTTCGTGAATCACACCACGCTCCTTGTTGATTTCCTCATCGGAAAGAGTCAGAGCGTCGGCCCAATCGTGAAGGATGAGAAGGCAAGAGTCAACGACAGCCTTTTCCTTTACCGGCACGTTGAGGATGTCGTAGACAGTCTCATCTGTACCAGTGTGTGCGTTCAAATTGTAGCCGAACTTCACACCTTTCGACTCAAGCCAAGTGAGCAACATCTTGTCTGGGAAATTCTTTGTACCGTTGAAGCACATGTGCTCAAGGAAGTGAGCCAGACCGTTCTGGTCCTCGTTTTCCTGTACAGCACCAACCTTTTGTGCGATATGGAAATCGGCCTGACCCTTAGGATACTCATTGTGTCTAATGTAGTAGGTCAATCCATTCGGCAATTTGCCGATACGCACCGCAGAGTCAGTCAGTTCAGGCATCATCTGCGCTTTAATGCTGACAGAGAACATTACAACAGTCAGCACTAAAATTGTCTTTAAAATAGATTTCATTGCTATTGATTAATAAAATGTGTTATATCTACTAAAAGATAGGCATCTGACGGTATTTGAAACCCCAAATGCCTATCATATTTTAGTATTAAGCCATTATTTATGGCTTAAATAGTCTTTGATGTCAGCAACTACGGCATCAATAGTGAAGCCGAATTTCTCCTCGAGTGTTTTGTAAGGAGCAGAGTAACCAAAGTGGTCCAAGCCAGAGATGCGGCCATTTGTTCCAACCACACGCAACAACGTTGAAGAAATGCCCGACGTCTTGCCATAGGCAGGCACGCCGTCAGGGATGAGCGATTTGCGATAGTCTTCGCTTTGATTCATGAACAAGCCGATGGAAGGCACCGACACGACACGCGCCTTAACGCCGTCGGCCTTAAGCGCTTCGGCAGCCTTGACAAGAAGCATCACGTCCGAACCGTTTCCTACGAGAACCACATCAGGCTTTTCGCAATCGACAACTGCATAGCCGCCCTTCACCATCTGCAAAGCATCCGCGTAGCGGTCGCCCGATGCAGAAGGTAGATCCTCAACATCCTGACGGGTAAGAATCAAGCCCGTAGGCGTATCTGTATTCTCCATTGCCATCTTCCATGCCACTGTGGTCTCAGCACTGTCGGCAGGACGGAGCACGAGCATACTGTTTTTGCCCGAATGATTCTTCACCTCCTCCATCAAGCGTATTTGAGCCTCCTGCTCTATCGGTTGATGAGTCGGGCCATCTTCGCCTACACGGAACGAGTCGTGAGTCCAGACGAACTTCACCGGAAGTTCCATCAACGCAGACATCCGGATGGCTGGTTTCATATAGTCAGAGAATACGAAGAATGTACCACAAGCGCAATAGAGTCCGCCGTGCAATGCAATACCGTTCATCACGGAAGCCATTGTCAATTCAGCCACACCCGACTGAAGGAACTTGCCACCATAATTTTCTGGAGTAATTACACTACCAGCCTTCTTGAGAAAGGCCTCAGTCTTGTCGCTATTCGACAAGTCGGCAGAGGACACAATCATATTCTCAATCTTTTCGCCAAACACTGTAAGCACATCTGCCGACGATGCACGGGTTGCGATATTCGGCTTGTGAGCAATCGCCTTATAGTCAATTTCAGGCAATTTGCCGTCAATCCACGACTGTAGTTCGGCTGCCTTTTCGGGATTAGCCTCTGCCCACGCATTGAATTTGGCCTTGCGCTCGGCAACAATTGCCTTTAGTTCAGCCTTGCGGTTGGCATACAATTGCTTCGACTCTTCAAAAATAGCCCATGGATTTTCAGGATTGCCACCCAAGTTTTCGATTGTCTTCTCATAACTTGCGCCCGACTTGCTCAACGGGTTACCGTGAGTGCTGCACTTGAACTCAAAGTTGTTTCCGTCGGCATCGACGCAACCTTTACCCATGATTGTGTTACCAATAATCAGTGTAGGACGCTTTTCTTCCTTCAAGGCAGCGTCAAGAGCGGCACTTATCTGGTCGGCATCGTGACCGTCGACAGTGATAACGTTCCAGTTCCAGGCACGATATTTTGCAGCAGTATCCTCTGCCGAAACGGCATCGACCATTGTTGCCAACTGCACCTTGTTGCTGTCGTAGAACATTATCAGGTTGTTCAAGCCGAGATAGCCGGCAAGACGGCCAGCGCCCTGGGAGATTTCCTCTTGTATACCTC
>CAVAOU010000167.1:0-4486 GCA_963590085.1 Senegalimassilia sp.
CATTAGTCGGTGCGGTGGCGTACTTACAGCACGCATTTTTTATAGACAGTCCTAGCCCCAGGCTGAAGCCTGGGGTTTTGGAACATTGCGCCTCTACGAGGCGCTCCCTCACGCAGGCTTACCTTCTTTTCTCATCAGCGAGGCGCGCTCACGCAGGCTTATCTTCCTCTCTCATCAGTGAGGCGCTCTCATGTTATTAACTGAATTTAACGTTTTGTTACTGCTTTTTTATGCCGGAGAATGCCGGGGGTTGATTTAATTGCGTAAATTTGGGTGTTCGTAATGACCAACATATAACCAATATATTATGAAAAAACAGTTACTTCTTTCCAGCGCGTTGCTCCTTGGCGCAGCCCTGTCGATGACGGCGGCTGAGCGCGGCGGCAACAGCGTAACACTTAGCGGCGTCGAGTTTTCGGTCGACACCCTGTTTCATGCAAAGATAGGCCCGGGCACCACCCAGACCTCTCTCCACCTCATCAACAAGACCAACACGTCGCAGCAACTGCGTGTGTTCTACCTCACCACCGACCTGACCGAGGCCAACACCTCGATTGAGGCCATCGTGGCGCAGGACAAGGTGGCTGGCGGCTCAACGGTGAGCAACATGGCGAAGAGCCACAAGACCGACACGAAGAACTATTTCTGCGGCGTGAACACCGACTTCTTCCTCACCTCGGGCACGGCAAGCAACGGCAAGAGCGTGGTTGGCGCACCAGTGCGCGCCTCGATTGCCGGCGGCGAAATCTACCGCACCGGCGATGCCGACACCTCATGGCCTAACGTGTTTATCGACAACAACGGCAAACCCCAGATTGAGGCAGTGTCGTTCCGCTCGGGCACTGTGACCGTAGGCACAAAGACCACGGCACTCACCGCCATCAACAACGACGCCTACGACAACGGCATAGCCATCTACACCCCTAAATACTACGGCACTCCAAGTCAGCCAGGCCTCAACGGCTCGTGCGTGGTTATCCCCGCCAAGATTGCCGACGGCGACTATCTGGGTGCTGGCCACACGGTGAAATTCACCATCAGCGGCGAATCGAGCACCTACGGCGACCGCGAGATGAGCGGCGACGAATATATGCTCCTTGCCCGCGGCACAGCCAACAGCATGCTCAGCGGCCTGAAGGTGGGTGACGAGGTGACGGTCTACGTCAAAGCCACAGTCGACGGCACTGAGGTGTTCCCGCGCGAACTGGCATGCGCCAATCCGCGTATTCTGCGCGACGGCGTGACTCTCGACTCCGAGGACGAGCGCGGCGACGCAAGCGCTCGCCACCCGCGCACCGGCATCGGCTTCAACCACGACAAGACGTCGATGGTGATGATGGTGATCGACGGCCGTAGCGCAATCTCAGCAGGCGTCCACACCAAGGAACTCGCCGATATGCTCTACTATGCCGGCGCCGACGATGCAGCCAATGTTGACGGCGGCGGCTCGTCGACCCTCTACACCCAAGCACTCGGCGTGCGCAACAAGACGAGCGACGGCAGCGAGCGCGCCGTGGCAAGCGGCATGTTTGTGGTAGCCAACGTGCCCGACGACAACGTAGTTACCGAACTCCGCTTCGTGGACTGGTCGATGAAGTGCCCGAAATACGGCATCTATACACCTAAGTTCTACGGCTACAACCAGTACGGCGTGCTCGTCGACAGCGACGTGCAGGGCGTAACGCTCAGTTGCGGCAGCAATATCGGCGAAATCACCAACGACGGCACCACATTCTACGGCACAGGCTCCGGCATCGGCGCCCTGAAAGCCACCTACAACGGCATCGAGGCCACAATCCCGGTTGTGGTCGAGGAAAGCGACGATGTGGCCATCCGCCTGAACAGCATCCTCATCGACAACAAGCGCGAATACCCCATCGAGGTAGAGGCAGTGGTCAACGAGGAGAATATGCCCATCAACCCTAAAGCCCTTTCGTGGTCAACCGCCGACGCGAGTATTGCCACAGTGGGCGAAAGCGACGGTGTGCTCCGCGGCGTTGCCGACGGACAGACAGTGGTTACCGGTACGGTAGGCTCATTCGTGGGCACTACACTTGTGTCGGTTGAGATTCCTACAGACGAGGTGATGCCCATTGTGAGAGAGCCCAACATTGACGAATGGACCACAAAGATGGTTGGCGGCACAGGCCTCACAATGACCGCCTATGAAAACGGCATGACGTTCAACTACACCGGCAACGGCTCAGCCCGCGGCGCATATATCCAAGCAGAGAAATCGTGCAAGGTGTGGAGCCTTCCCGAGAAACTCCGCGTGAGAATCAACCCAGGCAACGCAACGGTGAAGAAGGTGTCGTCGACAATCAGCGACGCCTACGGCAACGTCTATACGTCGTGGGCCTACACCACCACCGAACTCCCTAAAAACACCCTGTCGACCTTCGACCTCGACCTCAAGGAGAATATTGACATCACCGACATAGGCGTTTATCCCATCACCGTCAACACCCTTCGCCTCGACCTCGGCGCATCGGCAAAGAATACCGACTTCGAGATTCAGGTGCCTGGCTTTGAAGCCGTCTACGGCAACGGCGACGGCAGCGTGTCTGCAGTCACCCTCGGCGGCACTAAGGTCTACCCTAACCCAGTGAAGGCAGGCGAGGCATTCACCGTAGCAGCCGAAGGCAAGGCAGCGGTAAGCGTCTACAGCCTCAGCGGAGCGCTGGTTAAGCAAGTGGCAGCCAACGGCACGACGGCCATCGCCACCGACGGCATGCAAGCCGGCATGTATCTTGTGCGCGTAGCCACCGATGGCAGCGCCACAACGGCGAAACTGATTGTAAAGTAACAGTCATCACACATAATCCTAGTCCGCACCGTCGCCGAGATGGTGCGGATTTTTTTATGCACGAGTTGGGGAAACGCGGAAAACTGAGTAATTTTGCAACCTGTTTTAAGGTTTGTAGGTAATGGCAAGATACAATGAAATGACCAGCGGCGCCACGATGCCGCTGATTTTCAAATTCACGATGCCGCTTCTGCTCGGCAACGTGCTTCAGCAAACGTATTCGCTCATCGACGCAGCCATCGTGGGCAAGTTCCTGGGCATCGGCCCGTTGGCGGCCGTGGGAGCAAGCAGTTCGGTGATTTTCCTTATCCTCGGTTTCTGCAACGGCTGTTGCTGCGGCTTCGGCATCCCCGTGGCGCAGAAGTTCGGCGCGCGCGACTACTCGACGATGCGCCGCTACGTGTACAGCGGCCTGAAACTCACAGCATGGCTCTCCATAGCCATCGCTGTCGTGACGTGCCTGATGTGCGGCGCCATCCTGCGCTGGATGAGCACCCCGGAGGGCATTTTCGAAGACGCCTACTGGTATCTGCTCATCACGTTTATCGGCGTTCCCGCCACGTTCTACTACAACCTCCTGTCGAGCATCATCCGCGCCCTCGGCGACAGCAAGACGCCGTTCTGGTTCCTGCTCTTCTCCACGGTGCTCAATGTGGCGCTCGACCTCTTCTGCATCGTCACCCTCGGCTGGGGCGTTGCCGGCGCCGCCATCGCCACGGTGTTTTCGCAGGCGCTGTCGGCAGTGTTGTGCTACATTTACATGATGCGGAAGTTTGACATTCTCATGGGCAACGCCGACGAGCGTAGCCTCTCGCGCAAGCACTCCATAACGCTGCTGAAGATAGGTGTGCCAATGGGCTTGCAGTTCTCCATCACCGCCATCGGCAGCATCATGCTGCAGAGTGCCAACAACGCCCTCGGCACCGACTGCGTGGCGGCGTTCACGGCGGCCATGCGCATCAAGATGTTTGTGATTTGCCCGTGCGAGAGCCTGGGCATCGCCATGGCAACGTTCACGGGACAAAACTATGGCGCCGGGAAGCCGAAGAGAGTATGGCAGGGCGTCAAGTCGAGCATGGCGATGGTGATGATTTATGTGGTGGTGGTGAGCACCGTGCTGCTTCTGTGGTCAGAGCAGTTGTCGCTGCTGTTTGTGTCGGAGAGCGACACCGCCATCATCCGCAACTCAGCGCTGTTCCTCCATGTGGCGGCATACTTCTTCCCCTTGCTGGCGCTGCTGTGCGTGCTCCGCTACACCATCCAGGGCGCGGGATTTACCAATTTTGCAATGCTTTCGGGCGTGATGGAGATGATTGCGCGCACCGTGGTGAGCGTGTGGTTCGTGCCGAGGTTCGGCTATATGGCTGTGTGTCTCGGCGACTCCGCAGCATGGTTTGCCGCCGACCTCTTCCTCGTGCCGGCGTTTGTCTACGTCTATAAGCGCATACGGCAGATGGCCGTGGCCGCCGACGGCGTTACTCAATAACGAAAATAGAGAAATTCACGCTTCCGTAGACGCGGTGCTCCTGGAAATGGGGCATCGCCGAGAAGTCGTAGTCGCGCGAGTGCTCGATTACGAACACAGTGCCGGGCTTCAGCATCTTCGACTGCAGCACCAGCCCGGGAATCTCGCCGAAGCGCGGGAGGTCGTATGGCGGGTCGGCAAAGATGAAGTCGAAC
>CAVAOU010000168.1:0-4468 GCA_963590085.1 Senegalimassilia sp.
GCGATGGTCGTAGGGGTGGCGCAGGCGGATTGCGCGGTCGAGGGCTGCCACGGCATCGCGGCGGATGGTGGTGAGGACCGATGCGGGGATAAACAGCATTGAGGTGTCGCCGTTGTCGAGCGAGCGCAGGCGGTAGACCGTGCTGCCGAGTTTGGCAAACACTTTTTGGCGCGCGTTCGCTTGGTCGGACTGCGCCGGCACGGGGTCGACGTCGTGGCGCACCACGGCACGGTTGCCGCGAGCATCGGCAATTTCGGTGGCAATGCCTCCAGCCACTTGCCAGCAACGGATGTCAACGTCGATGAGCCGTGTGGCCGACTTCTCGCTGTCGAGGGCGTCGGTAAACTGCTTGTCGAAGTTCCTACGCACGGGCGTGCCCTTGGCTATGCGGATGCGCTCAAACGGCGTGACGGAATGCCCCTGCACCGAGTTGGCGCGGAAGCCCACGAGCGTGTCGTTGTCGAAAAATATCAGTCCGTCGCCGTTGGCGATAGCCTTCTGCGTGTCGATCACGATGGCGTTGCCGTGGACGGCCTTCACCTTGCCGAGCGGCTCGCCGATGGACTTCGGGGTGAGCGGCGACGAAAGTTTTCCAGGCTCCTTGCGCGAGTCGAAGAAATAGTGGGTGAAGCCCCGGTTGAAACTCTTGGCGGCGTCGGCCTCGAAGCCGTAGATGCACGAGCCGTTGGCGCGACGGCGGTAGAGGTCGGGATGCGCGGCGCAAATCTCGTTGAGGCGCTGGCTGTAGGCGGCGGTGACGTTTTTCACATAGGCGGCGTCCTTCAGCCGTCCTTCAATCTTGAGCGACGACACCCCAGCGCCGAGCAGCGCCTCGAGGCGGTCCTCCTGGTTGAAGTCGCGGAGCGAGAGCAGGTGCTTTTGGCGGAGAATAGTGTTGCCGGAGCCGTCGACGAGGTCGTAGGGCAGGCGGCACAGTTGGGCGCACTCCCCGCGGTTGGCGCTGCGGCCGCGCAGGGCGCAACTGGCATGGCATCGGCCGCTGTAACTCACGCAGAGCGCTCCGTGGACGAAGCATTCCAGCGGCACGGTAGTGGCTTTGCGGATGTCGGAGATTTCGTCCATCGTGAGTTCGCGGGCGAGGACAATCTGCGAGAAGCCCACATCCTCGAGGAAGCGAGCCTTCGCGGCAGTCCGAGTGTCGCACTGCGTGCTGGCGTGGAGCGCGATGGGCGGGAGGTCGAGGCGCAGGATGCCCATGTCCTGCACAATCAGGGCGTCGACATCGGCGGCGTAGAGGTCGCGGATGAGACGCTCGGCAGCCTTCAGTTCGCTGTCCATCAAGACGGTGTTGACCGTGGCATAGACGCGCGCGTTGAAGCGGTGGGCAAACTCCGCCGCACGGGCAATGTCGGCCACCGAGTTGCCTGCCGACGAGCGGGCTCCAAAGCGGTCAGGGCCGATGTAAACGGCATCGGCGCCATGCTGGATGGCAGCGATGGCGATGTCGGCATTTTTTGCCGGCGACAGCAGTTCTACGGTGCGCGGTTGCTTCATTGGGGAATGCTATTTGATGTCGTGGATGTCGAACGGCGTTTCCTGGTAGACGAAATAGTTCAGCCAATTGGAAAACAGCAGGTTGGCATGGCTGCGCCATCTCACCAGCGGACCCTTCGCGGGGTCGTCGTCGATGTAGTAGTGGTTAGGCACGTGCGGGTTCATTCCGCGCGCCAGGTCGCGGTGGTATTCGTAGTCGAGCGTCATGGGCGAATACTCCGAGTGGCCGGTGATGTAGATTTCGCGGCCGTTGCGCGCCATGATGATGTAGACGCCGCTCTCGTCGCTTTCCGACACAATCGAGAGTTCCTTCACCTTCAGAATGTCCTCTTTGCGCACCTCCGAGTGGCGGCTGTGGGGCACGTAGAACACGTCGTCGAAGCCTCTGAACAGCGGATTGCTTTTCTCCAGCACCTGGTGCTCAAACACTCCAGAGAGTTTCTGGCTCAACACGTGCTTCTTGATGCCGTAGTGGTGGTAGAGTCCCGCCATGGCAGCCCAGCAGATGTGGACGGTGGAGGTGACGTGCTTGCGCGACCAGTCGAAGATTTCTTTAAGTTGCGGCCAGTAGTCAACGGTCTCGAAGTCCTGCATCTCCACAGGCGCGCCGGTGACGATAAAGCCGTCGTAGTTGTTGTCCTTGATTTCGTCAAACGACTTGTAGAACTCCTCAAGGTGCTCCTTCGGAGTGTTGGTCCACTCGTGACCGTCGGGCAGCACGAGGTCCAGTTCAATCTGCAGCGGCGTGTTGGAGATGAGTCGCAGCAGGTCGGTCTCCGTGCGGAGTTTCAGGGGCATCAGGTTGAGCACGGCGATGCGCAGCGGACGGATGTCCTGCGACGAAGCGCGTTGCTCCTCGATGACAAATATATTTTCTTTTTTGAGTTCTTCCACGGCGGGAAGGGTGCTCGGTATGCGTACTGGCATAGGTCGTTGTTGTAGATTATAGATTATTGTAGATTTCCATTGCTTCCTTGCGTCCCGCGTTGATCAGGTCGGGATAGTGCGCGTCGGAGTTGAACACCACAGGTATTGCCATCTCCTTGAGCCGCCTGAAATAGCGCTCGTGGGGAAACAGCCGGTGGTGCTGGAACAGTGATTTAGTGTTGATTTCCGCTACGGCGCCGCAGGCTTTGATGGCTTCCATCACCTCGTCGACGCGCTTGGCGTACCACGGCTCGTCTTCGATGCCCGGGGCGAAATACGACGCGTTGAGACCGATTTTGTCGAAGTGGCCGATGATGTCGAATCCACCCGCGGCAATCATCTTCAGCGTCTGGTCGTAGAAGGTATTGACCACCGCGACGATGTCGTTGTCGAAGAACGTTGCCATCTTCACCTTGAACGACTCAAACCGCCCGTCGGTGTCGACCATCGTGTTGCCGCACGGCACAAAGTGGACCGAGCCGATGCGGTAGTCGAGCGGCAGGGTGTCGAAATATTCGTTTGACGGGCCCCAGAAGTCGCCCAGGTAGTCAATCTCCATAGAGGCTAAGAGCGCTACCTTGTCGGCATATTGCTCCTTTAGGCGGTTGAATTCCTCGAAATAGCCAGCCACGTCGGTCTTCTTCATGTTGCAGGGCGACTCGATAGGCACAGGCGAGTGGGGCGAGAACCCGTAGTGGGAGAATCCCGCTTCGGCAGCCTTCTGCGCAAATTCAGCCATTGGTGCATGGCCGTCGCAAAACTGCGTGTGGCTGTGGAAGTTGTAAAGTTCCGATTTTGTTGCTATTTCTTGAAAGTCAATCATAAAAACGTGGTCAAAAAATTTTATTTGTCGATGGCGCACTGCTCCGTTGAGCGGATGCGGTTGTCGATGCGCGCCAGTTCGGTAGTGGCCTTGTCCACAGCGCTTTCCAACTCGAGGATGGTCGAAGCCATCTTCTTGCGGGCGGCAGTGGTCGACTTGGCGTAGGATGTGCGCAACTCCTTGAGTTTAGCCTTGTTGCTGCTCAGCGACTCAGCCATCTGCTCGCGCTTCTGCATCAGGCTCTTAGCCTCGTTGCTGCAGAACTGGTCGTAGCGGGTGTAGCGCACGCCGTTGGCAATGTAGAACGAGAATTCCTCGGCGGGCTTCTCCGTGTCGGCTGAGAGAGCCTCGAGCGAAGCCTTGAGGTCGGAGAAGTCGGCGTCGTCGCCCCAGGTGTCCTTGATGCTGTGCACGGCGGCGAGGTTGTAGATGTTGTCGTCGTCGCTGTCGTAGTTTTCGCGCACGTCGTTGCGCTTGAACATGTAGATGGTTACCTTTCCGTCGATGCGGTTGCGGTCCGACGCCCACCAGCCGATGCCCGTCATCTCGTCAATCACATACATGTAGTCGTCGTAGGGCGAATTGTAAGGAAGTCCGATGTTCTGCGGATTCAGATATTCGTTGGTGGTGAAGTCCTTGCGCGACATGAAGATGTCGTAGCCTCCGATGCTCCCTTCGCCGTCGGAGGCGAAGTAGACCGTGGTGCCGTCGGTCATGACAAACGGGTAGGCAGCGTCGCCGCCGTCGTTGAGTTCGGCAGGCAGGAGCGACGCGTGGTCCCACTGACCGTCGGCGAGGCGGTAGGTCTCCGCCAGGCGGTTAACGCCGAGAGAGTCCTCCATCGACCACATCATGCGGTTGCCCGACTGCGGGATGTAGACCTCTGGGGTGTTGCACTTGAGGCTTTGCGGCAGCACGTCGGCGGTGTTGAGCGTGCCGGTTTCCTTCGACAACTTGTAGAATTTCAGAAACTCAGCCTTGTCGACGTTCACGCTGTCGAAAATCTGTATCTTCTCCACGCTGTTGAGCATCTCGTTCACGCGCTTGAGTTTGCTGTAGCCCTTGGCTGCCGTTGCCGACAGCGTCGACTCCTTGCCGCCCAGGCGGTCGGCGAAAGTCTCGGTGTAGTCGACCATCATCTCGTAGTCCATCTCCTCGAGGGCATACTGCGCCAGGTAGCGCGCCGCGTCGGTCACGCTCTTG
>CAVAOU010000169.1:0-4426 GCA_963590085.1 Senegalimassilia sp.
GCCAGAGCCAGCGTGGTGATAGCCCCGAAGATGCTTATGAACCAAGCCCATCGGCGCACCACGGCAATGATTGTGGCAAGACGGTGGGAGTCGCCCGCCTCCGACGCTTCGGCGATGTCGCGCACAGCACTTGTGCGCAAGCCCAGTGAGGTGCCTGAGCGGAGCATGTCGATGGCGGAGTTGAAGATGCTGAAAAGACCCATTCCCGCCGGACCTATCCAGATGGCCACAAGTTTGTTGAGCGCCACCGAACAGAGGTTGCTCACCACTTGCACTCCGCCAAACAACTTGATGGCGCGGAGCACGGTGCGGGATATGTTGACCTTACCGTCGCTCACTTGACGTCAACTTTATAGATTTGATAAGCCACTCCGCGGCCGCCGAGCCCGTTTTTCTGCAAGAGGAGCCCCTCGTTGAGGTATTGCCCGTGCTGCTCGTTGCATGTGCCGAAATCGTAGTAGCGCATGCCGGCAAACTCGTTGTGCATCAGGTGGTCGTGGAGATAGGCGATGGCGTTCGACTGCATTCCCTCCGGCGTGTTGCCGGTGTACTGCGCATGAGCCACGCCGTTGATGATGTAGAACACCATGCCCGCTACGAGGCGGTCGGCAAGATACACATTGAAGAGCCGTATCTCCTTCGGGAAACGGCTGTGGAGCAGCGTAATCTCCGCCAGCGAGTGGACAGGCTTGCTGCCGTAGCGGTCGTAGAGGTGGGTGGTCAGGATCTGCCAGAAGGCAGAGTAGTCGGTCTCCTCAGCGATGCGGAAACCTGCGGCGTGAGTCTTGTCGATGTTAAGTTTCGTGCTGTTGCTGTATTTGTTGAGCGGCGAACCGATAACCGCCGTGGCGGCGATGTTGCATTCAGCAATCTGCGCCCCGTGGCGGAACAGCGCATAGACATCCTCGTCGGCTGGGTAGCGGTGGTAGATGTAGGGGATTGCCTTGTAGACGAGTGTGCGGATGCCGTTGGCCTTGAGAAACGGCATCATCGCGTCCCAAATTTCGAGCATCGTCACCGCCGTGAAATGCTTCACCGGCGTGAGCCAGCCGCCGTAGGTGAGTCCCTGGTGGGAATAGAGCGTGTCGCCGGCGATGTTGGCAGGCAACACGGCCACCAGTTTGCCGTGGCTGTTGAGCGCCAGGAGAGAGAAATCCTCGAAGCGGTCGGCATGGTAGTCCATATAGCCCCGCAGATGCAGGAATGTGCCGTTTTTGGAGCAACCTACGAAGTCGTCCCAAGCGGACTTGTCGAGCGGAGAATATCGTCGGATTTCAATCATTGCTTTATGTTTTATTTATTTCAGCCAAGCCTGAGGGTCGAGTTTAGTGTCGCCCTTGCGCACCTGGAAGTGGAGAATGCCGTGCGACTGGTCGTTGACGTCGGGGAACAGAGTGCCCAGCGTCTGTCCAGCCTTTACGGAGTCGCCCTTCTTCACGTTGATGGTCTTCAACCCAGCGTAGACGGTCATGTAGGAGCCGTGCTTGATGATTACCACATAGTTGTACTCGTTGTTTACCTGATAGATAAACGTAACCGTGCCGGCAAACACGGCGCGCGCCGAGGCGCTTGCCGACGCCTCAATCTCGATGCCCGGAGAGTCGATGGTAACATATTCAAGCACAGGATGCTTGTGCTTACCGAACTGCTTGACAACGCGGTAACTGCCGGTGACCGGCGCTGGAAGTTTGCCCTTGTTGCTCTCAAAACTGCCGTCCATCTTGATGTCGGCTTCCGTTTCCGTAGGCTCGTTGCGGCGTTGTTCTTCCTTCTTCTTCGCCTCCTGGCGCTCTTTGTCGATGCGTTCCTGCTCCTTGCGCAGACGCTCCTGTTCCTTCTCAAGTTCCTTCTGCTTGCGCTTCAGTTCTTCCTTTTTCTTCTTCTCGGCCTCACGCTGCTGTTGCTCCTTGTTGCGGCGCAGTTCAGCCTCGCGCTCCTCCTGTTCCTTCTTCAGGCGAGCCTCTTCAGCCTTGCGAGCCTCCTCGGCCTTACGAGCCTTTTCGGCCTCCTCCTTCTTGCGCTTCTCCGCTTCAGCGCGAGCCTTCTCAGCCTGCGCTTTGCGCTCCGCCTCAATCAATCGGTTGAGTTCGCGGTCGAGGTCGTTGAGTTTGCGCTGTTGCTCCTGGAGAATCTGCATCAGGTCGCCTTTCTCCTCCTTCAGTTGCGCCACAATGCGGTTTTGCTCCGCGCGCTTGCCCTCGAGCGAGAGTTTGGTGGCGTTGATGGTTGATATGGTCTTGTTGCGCTCGTTTTGCAGAGCCACCAGTTGTTGCTTCTGCTGCTCCAGTTTGGTGCGCGCCTCCTTGATTTGGCGGGTCTGAGCCTCACGCCAGCGTGCAAACTCCTTGAGGTAGCGCATGCGGCGGTAGGCCTGGTGGAACGAGCCCGACGAGAGCAGAAACATCATCTTGTTGCCCGACACCCGGTGCAGGCGCACCTTCTTCACGGCGGCAAGATAGTTCTGCTTCAGTTTGTTGACGGTGGAGTCGAGCACTCCAATCTCCTGGTTTACTCCGTTGATGCGCACGTTGATGTCGGCTATCTGCAGATTCAAATCGCCGATTTTCTTGTTGCTTGCGTCAATCTCCCCAGTGATGCGGTTAAGGTCGGCAAGCGTTTTTGCCGTTTCGCTTTTGTTTTCCTTAATCTTTTGGGAAGTTTCGTTTATGTCTTTTTGCGCCTCCTTCTTCTGCTTCTTGATGTCGGTCATGGCAGGCTGTTGAGCCATCGTGGCCGCCAACACCACAGCGGAAAGTGCTATGCAGAGAAACCGTTTGATCATAAGCCGTTAGTTATAAAGATAGGGATTTTATGATTTGTGCAAAACTGTAGCGCTGCGCGCCGGCAGGGATGCTGATGGAGTCGACGATGCCGCTGTTCCAACGGAGCGACTTGGAGTAGCGGATGTCGAGTTGCACGATGGTGCCGCTGACCTCGATGCGGGCGTTGATGTCCGATGCCACGGTGTCGCCGCTCACCTGCTTGTAGTCGGTGAAGTTGAGCGCGTACATGCGGCCGTTGCTGAGCGTTACGTAAAACTTGCTGATGTTGTTTTCAAACATCTTGAAATAGTAGGAGAATGCCGAAGAGATGGCGGATTTCGGGCGCATCTCCCACTCGTTGTCGTCGTCGGGCGACGTGGCGGTGAAGTTGTGCGCATTGACCACGCTGAACCCTCCCTCGCTGAGGTCGAACGGGCGCGACAGCAGCAAGTTCTGCAGGGCGTTCAGGCCGATGTTGTTGCCAAGAAACTGGCTCACAGACTCGCGCATGTAGATGCTGTGGTATTTGTCGACAATCGTCACTGAATCCTTGTCGATGAAGAGTTTGCCCATCTCGATGCCGAGGATTGGACGGATGGAGATGGAGATCGACTTGCCGCGCACCATCTTGATTTGCATCGAACTGCTCAGCGTGCTCGAAGTGCCGACGGTGATGTTGCCAGAGGCAGAGAAGTCGGTCCACTCTTTTGCTGCCGCGGCGGCAGTGAGCGGGCTGTAGGCCGCTTTGCTCCAGTCGGCGTCGACTGTGGCGCTCTCGGTGTTGGCGCGCGTTTCGGCTGATACCGCCTTTTGCGCAGAGTGGCACGACGTTGTTGCAACCAACACGGCTGCCAATGCTATTGCGATTGAAAATTTATTCATAGAAATATGCTTTGTTTTCGATTTTCTTTTTCAGGAGTTTTGAGCCGGGATTGCCCTTCAGCGCGTCCTTCCATTTTGCCAGAGCGTCGTCGGGCTTGCCGAGCATAAAGAGGATGTCGCCGTAGTGCTCCCACAACTCCGAATTGCTCTCTTCCGGGTCGCGCTTCTCGGCAGCCTTCTCGATGAATGAAAGCGCCTTCTGGTAGTCGCGCTTGAGAAACAGCGCCCAGGCATACGTGTCGAGGTACGAACTGTTGTCGGGCTCTGCCGACACCGCCGTTTCAGCCATCTTCGTGGCATCGTCTAGGCGCGACGGGTCGTGGATGAGCAGGTAGTAGGCATAGTTGTTGAGCGCCATCACATGACCTGGGTCGATGGCGAGCGCCATCTCGTAGTTTTTTACCGTGTTGGCTGAGTCTCCCATCTGCTGGTAGACGTCGCCCAGCGAAGTGTAGATTTCCGCCTCGCTGATGGTCTGCTGCTCCTTGTTGCTCACGAGCAGCGAGTCGTAGGTGGCGATGGCTTTGTCGTATTCCTTGTTTTGCGAATAAGCCCATGCGAGTGTGCGCCGCAGCGTGAGTTCGTCGGGGGCGTATTCAATTGCCTTCTTGCCTGTCTCGATGGCCTTTTGCGGCTCTTTGAGGAACCCGTAGAGCCACATCAGCCGTTCCCAGTTTTGCGGATTCGACGGGTCGATGTCGAGCGTGTAGGAGAGTTGCTCAGCTGCGTCCTTGTAGTCCTTCTTGAACGACAGGTAGTCGCAGAAGAGGCTGCGCAGGGGC
>CAVAOU010000170.1:0-4409 GCA_963590085.1 Senegalimassilia sp.
GGATGGAGCAGCCAGAATGGAGGCTCCAAGCAAGGCAGTCTTCTTAAGAAATTCTCTGCGTGTATTCATATTTATTATATTTTTAAAATTTCGTTTCTCTCAAAAGGTTTTCTTAAGCAATAAAGCAAGTTGTTCATGAGTTTTTCTATGGGCTTACTTTACTTTTCTATTACTTTTTTAACTAAACCTTCGCAAATGTATGCATTATTTATTATATTTGCATCAGTTAATAAATTATTTAATTATTACATTTTTAGGAATTAAGATTTTTTAACTATGAATTACCAAATATCACACCTATACATCGATATATTTTGTAAGGATTGAGATATAAAATGGTTCTTATTATACATTATTACTATTGGAAAAAGGCTAAATAATTAAATTTTTAATTTATGGCGCACAACTTATTAAAGGAAATAGAAAACGGTAGCAAGAACGGGCTTCTGAAGAAGAAAGTCATCACCTACTTTATGCACAACGGGGGCTCTACGATTCCAGATTTGGCCAAGGAACTTGACCTCAGCGTGCCAACCGTCACCAAGTTCATCAACGAGATGCACGACGACGGCTATATCAACGATTATGGAAAACTTGAAACCAGCAGCGGCCGCCACCCGAGCCTTTACGGCCTGAACCCCGAGTCGGGCTACTTCATCGGCGTGGACATCAAGAAGTTCGGGCTGAACATCGGGCTGATCAACTTCCGCGGCGAGATGATGGAACTGAAGATGGACATTCCCTACAAGTTTAAGAACACCGTGGAGGCGCTCGACGAACTGTGCCGCCAGATCACAGAGTTTATCGAAAAGACAGGCATCGACAGCGACAAGATACTGAACATCTGCGTGAACATCTCCGGACGCGTCAACCCCGAGTCGGGCTACAGTTTCAGCACGTTCAACTTCTCGGAGAAGCCGTTGGCGGAGACGCTGGAGGAGAAGATAGGCTTCCCGGTGTGCATCGACAACGACACGCGCGCCATGACCTACGGCGAACTCGTGCAGGGGGCGGTGAACGGCGAAAAAAACATCCTGTTTGTCAACATCAGTTGGGGCTTGGGCATAGGCATCATCATCGACGGAAAAATCTACACCGGCAAGTCGGGATTCTCGGGCGAGTTCGGCCACATCAACGTGTTTGACAACGAGATACTCTGCCACTGCGGCAAGAAGGGATGCCTCGAGACGGAGGCGTCGGGCTCTGCCCTCTACCGCATACTGCTGGAGCGCATTGCCGGCGGCGAGACGTCGATACTCTCGGAGCGCGCCGCCGAAAGCGAGAATCCGCTCACCCTCGACGAGATTGTGGCCGCCGTGGAGAAGGAGGACCTTCTCTGCATCGAGATTGTGGAAGAAATCGGACAGAAACTGGGACGGCAGATTGCGGGACTCATCAGCATCTTCAACCCCGAACTGGTGGTGATTGGCGGCACGTTGGCGCAGACGGAGGACTACATCATCCAGCCTATCAAGACGTCGGTGCGCAAATATTCGCTCAACCTCGTGAACAAGGACGCAGTGATCATCCCGTCGAAACTGAAGTCGAAAGCGGGCGTGGTGGGCGCGTGCATGCTGGCGCGCAGCCGTGCGTTCGAGTCGTAGGCAAGGCTATTTGGAGTTCTGCTCGCGGTATTTGCCAGGGGGCATGCCGACAATCTGCTTGAAGGTGCGGTTGAAGTGGGGCACGTCGTTAAATCCGCAGCCGTAGCAGCACGACGAGATGCTTTCGCTGGTCGACGTGAGCAGATATTTCGCCACCTCGATGCGGTGGTGGAGCAGATATTCCACGATGGTCATGCCAGTGTGGCGCTTGAACATGGTGCAGAGCGCACTGCGGTTCATGCCCACATGCTTCGCCAGGCGGTCGATGTCGACGTCGTGGTTGTAGTTGCAACTGATGTAGATTTCAATCTTCTTCACTTTGTCGTCGACGGTCGACGGCGCGGCAAAGCGGCCAGCCACTGAGAAGTTGCGGTCGCGCTCAATGGCTATGAGCATCTGCAGCAGCGACGCCACGCGCTCCGTGGCGGTCTCCCCTTCCATCCTGCGGAGCACGGCGGCAATGCGTCCGCACTCCGTGGGGGTGAACTTGATGGACGCGTCGAGTTGGTCGTACCAGTCGGCCAAGCGGCTGAATTCTGGCATTACGGCAGCGAGCCGCGGCAAGAGGTTGGGCGGAAAAGAGATGGTGATATTCTCGATGTTGCCATCGGCGTCGGTCTTGTCGGGCGCGAAAATCCACTGGTGGGGCATCTCAGGCGCCACAAGTATCACTTCCCCTTCAGCAAACGGCTCCTCGGTGTCGCCAAGTATGCGACGACCCTCACCGGAGATTACATAGGACATCTCCCACGAGTTCCAGTGGTGCAAACCAATCTGTTCGCTGGGCTTCAGCAAAACGTGGTCGTAACTTATGGAATTGGACTTTATCACAACGGGTGCAAATATGCGACAAAAATTTCAAAAAAAGCGACAATCCGACAAGAAAACATTTCCCGACCTTTGCAAGCGAATTAAAAAAAAATCTTCAACATCCACAAAAAAATATGAGCAACAACGTTTATCTTGCCTCCAAGCCGCGCTACGAGATTCTCGACGGACTCCGCGGCGTTGCCGCCATGCTTGTGGTGGCATATCACCTACTCGAGACCTATTTTGAAAGCGCGCCCAACCAGCCGGTGAACCACGGCTACCTTGCCGTCGACTTCTTCTTCGTGCTGTCGGGCTTCGTCATCGGCTATGCCTACGACGACCGCTGGGATCGCATGTCGACGTGGAACTTCTTCAAGCGCCGCCTCATCCGCCTGCACCCGATGGTGATTTTCGGCACGCTGATAGGCACGGTGCTGTTCTATTTCGGCGACTGCTCATCGTTTCCGCTCATCAACGACACGCCGTGGTACGTTGTTCTGCTGGTGATGCTCTGGGCGTTCACAATGATTCCCGTGCCGACGGGCATGGACATCAGAGGCTGGCAGGAGACCAACCCGCTGAACGGCCCCACATGGTCGCTGCAATGGGAATATATCGCCAACATCCTCTACGCGCTGTTTGTGCGCCGCTTCTCGAAGACGGTGCTCGCCATCTGCGTAGGCGTGTTTGCCGTGATGACCATTATCCTCTGCCTTAACATCGACGTGACGGGATTGCTCGCGCTGCGTCCGCAAACCTATACCGTGATTGGCGGCTGGAGCCTCGCTCCCGAGCAGTTGCAGGTGGGATTGACCCGACTGCTCTACCCCTTCTTCTGCGGACTGCTCATCTCGCGCATGGGACGGCTCATCAAGGTGAAAGGCGGCTTCTGGTGGTGCTCGCTGATGGTGGCAGTGCTGATGTGCATGCCGTGGATGGGACTGTCGGAAACGGGCGACGGCCGCTGGACCAACGGACTCTATGAGGCCATCTGCATCATCGTGATGTTCCCGCTCATCGTGATGATCGGTGCCGGAAGTTCGGTGAAGGGCGGCAAGTCGCAAGCCATCAACAAATTTCTGGGCGACATCAGTTATCCTATCTACATCACCCACTTCCCGCTGATCTACATGCAGATGTCGTGGGCCGACAAGCATCCCGACGCGCCCACAGCCACCCACTTCTTCGTGTCGGCGTGCATCTTCGTACTCTCCATCGTCGTAGCCTACGCCGCCTTCAAACTCTACGACCTGCCCGTACGCGAATGGCTGAGAAAGAAACTTTTCAAACGCGTGCAAAAATAACGACAAGAAATGAGAATCAATCACATTGCAATCAACTGCCTGGACATCAATCAGGTCAAAGACTTTTTCATAACATATTTCAATGCACAGGAGGGTGCGGAATACCGCAACCCGAAGACGGGGCTGCACAGTTGGATGCTGCTCTTTCCCGTGGGCAGCGCCAAACTCGAACTGATGTCGTGGCCCGACACAGCGCCAACGGAGCACCCGAAGCACGGCCAGGGGCTGACACACCTGTGCATGAGCGTGGGCAACCAGGACACGGTGAACACGCTCACGCAGCGCCTGGAGGCCGACGGCTACCAGCGGCTGAGCGGTCCGCGAGTGACGGGCGACGGCTACTACGAGAGTTGCATTGTCGGTCCCGAAAATCTCGAGATTGAGATTACGATCTAAACCGAAATCTTGCGGCGGCGCATCCACAAAAAGCGCATTTTCAATATCCGTCAGCCTGCAATGAGGCTGGCAACCCAGCGCCGCCAACGCAAACGGGGTTACGTCATTTGTCAGACGCAGCCCCGTTTTTTTTGCGCGCCCCGCAGTGGGTGCCGCCAACACCATCAATGTCGGTGTTGGCGGCGCGCCGGCAGCCGCTTGCCCCTCTTCGTGTTTGTGGAAAGGTTAGTCTTTGCAGTCCGGTTGCAAAACTCAACAATCTTGCTTATTCCCTTAGATGCAAACGGGTCGGACT
>CAVAOU010000171.1:0-4387 GCA_963590085.1 Senegalimassilia sp.
CATTTGCAGAGTTGAATTAATTAGATTATGGAAATGAAGATAGCAAATACATACTTTTGGTGGCGTGGCTTGCTGGTTAAGTAAGTTGGTAGGCTCGTGTGTGTTTGCAGTCAAAGTTTAGCAAACTTTTGAAGGTTGTCGGGGCTTACGGCAACCTTTGCTTTTTTAGAAATACAAGAATTAAGATGAAGACATATCAAGTTGACAAAGAAGGGTTTTACGGCACATTCGGTGGTGCTTATATTCCAGAGATACTGCACCGTTGCGTAGAGGACTTGCGCAACGCCTATCTTGAGGTGCTCGACAGCGAGGACTTCAAGCGCGAATACAACGAACTGCTGCGCGACTATGTGGGACGCCCGTCGCCTCTCTATCTTGCCAAGCGGCTGTCGGAGAAATACGGCTGCAAGATTTACCTGAAACGTGAGGATCTGAACCATACCGGTGCGCACAAAATCAACAACGCGATAGGGCAGGTGCTTCTCGCCCGCCGCATGGGCAAGCACCGCATCATCGCCGAGACGGGAGCCGGACAGCACGGCGTTGCCACTGCTACGGTGTGCGCCCTGATGGGCATGGAGTGCGTGGTGTATATGGGTAAGACCGATGTTGAGCGCCAGCATGTCAACGTTGAGCGCATGAAGATGCTCGGCGCCACAGTGCATCCCGTAACGTCGGGCAACATGACACTCAAGGACGCCACCAACGAAGCCATCCGCGATTGGTGCTGCCATCCCGACGATACATACTATGTGATTGGCTCGACCGTCGGCCCTCATCCTTATCCCGACATGGTGGCACGCTTGCAGTCGGTGATCAGCGAGGAGATACGCAAGCAGTTGCTTGAGCACGAAGGCCGCGACTATCCCGACTATCTGATGGCATGTGTGGGCGGCGGAAGCAATGCCGCCGGCACAATCTACCACTATATCGACGACGACCGCGTGAAAATCGTGCTTGCTGAGGCCGGAGGCAAAGGAGTGGACAGCGGACTCTCAGCCGCCACTATCCATCTTGGCAAACTCGGCATTATCCACGGCTCCAAGACCCTCGTGATGCAGGATGCCGACGGACAGATACTCGAGCCGTACTCGCTCTCCGCCGGACTCGACTATCCCGGCATTGGCCCGATGCACGCCAACCTGGCGGCAGAGCATCGCGCCACGGTGCTTGCCATAAACGACGACGAGGCAGTGAAGGCAGCCTACGAACTGACGCTCCTCGAGGGCATCATCCCAGCGCTCGAGTCGGCACACGCCCTCGGCGCATTGTCGAAAGTGCCGTTCAAACCCACCGATGTGGTGGTGCTCACCGTTTCCGGCCGCGGCGACAAGGACATTGAGACATACTTGAAATACAAGAACATAAAATAATGAAAAAGACATTCCACTACCATACCTCCCACAAGGTGCTTCTCGGCGACCTGCACACCCCAGTGGCAACCTATCTGCGGGTGCGCGACCTGTTTCCGCAGAGCGCACTGATGGAGAGTTCCGACTACCACGGCGGCGAAAACAGCCGTTCGTTTATCGGCTTGAACCCCGTTGCCAGCGTGAGCGTGAACCACGGCGTGGTCACCTTCGCCTATCCCGACCAGTCGACCGACAGCCGGCCATTGTCGGCAACGTTCACCGTGGCCGACGCCCTCAACGAGTTTCTGTCGCACTTCTCCGTCGAAGGCGAGTATGCCCGCTACTGCGGACTCTATGGCTACTCCACCTTCAATGCCGTGCGCTATTTTGAGAACATCCCAGTGAAGGACAGCACCGAGGAGCGCAACGACGCCCCGGAGATACTCTACATCCTGTTTCGCTACATCATCGTGTTTAACGACTTCAAGAGCGAGATGGTGCTTGTCGACATGCAGGACGAATCGGGCGCAGACTCCCATATCGAGGCAATCGAGAAAGCCATCAACGACCGCAACTATACCGCCTACGACTTTGCAGCCGTGGGCGAGACCGTGAGCACCCTCACCGACGAGCAGCACAAGGCGAATGTGCGCAAGGGTGTGGCTCATTGCCTCCGCGGCGACGTGTTCCAGATTGTGCTGTCGCGACGGTTCAAGCAGCGCTTCCGCGGCGACGACTTCAAGCTCTACCGCGCCCTGCGCAGCATCAACCCCTCACCCTATCTGTTCTATTTCGACTTCGGCGGATTCCGCATCTTCGGCTCGTCGCCCGAGACCCACTGCAAGATTGAAGGCCGCACAGCCACCATCGACCCGATTGCCGGCACCACCCGCCGCAGCGGTGACCCAGCAACCGACGCCGCCTTGACGGCCACGCTGCTTGCTGACCCCAAGGAAAATGCCGAGCACGTGATGCTCGTAGACCTTGCCCGCAACGACCTTAGCCGCAACTGCCACGACACCCATGTGGAGTTCTACAAAGAGCCGCAGTACTATAGCCACGTGATTCACCTGGTGAGCCGTGTGCAAGGCACCCTCGACGACAACGCCGACCCGATACGCGCATTTATCGACACGTTCCCCGCTGGCACCCTGAGCGGCGCTCCCAAGGTGCGCGCCATGCAACTGATCAGCGAGATTGAGCCGCATAGCCGCGGAGCCTACGGCGGCTGCGTGGGATTTATCGGACTCGACGGCTCGCTCAACCAAGCCATCACAATCCGCACCTTCGTGAGCCGCAACAACGAGTTGTGGTTTCAGGCAGGCGGCGGCATAACGGCGCTGAGCAACGAGGAAGGCGAGTTGCAAGAAGTGAACAACAAACTTGGGGCATTGAAGAAAGCCATCGTCTTGGCTGAAAAACTCTAAAAACGGATAGCATGATGAAAAAAATAGTGATAATAGACAATTACGACTCGTTTACCTACAACCTCAGTCATCTGCTCAAGGCCCTTGGTGCCGACGTGACGGTGGTGCGCAACGACCAGTTTGCTCTCGGCGACCTTGAGGCGTACGACAAAATCGTGCTCTCGCCGGGTCCCGGCATCCCTTCGGAGGCAGGACTGCTCATCGATGTTATCCGCGAGTATGCGGCGAAGAAACCTATCCTCGGCGTGTGCCTCGGCGAGCAAGCCATCGGCGAATTTTTCGGCGGGAAGTTGACCAACCTATCAACCGTCTATCACGGCATCCAGAGCGATGTAGACATCGTTGCCGACGACTATATCTTCGACGGCCTGTCGAAGCAGATACCCGTGGGACGCTACCATTCGTGGGTGGTTGACCGCGACGGCTTCCCCGAGTCGCTCGAAATCACCGCCGTGAGCAAGGAAGGCTACGTCATGGCATTGCGCCATAGGGAATACGACGTACGGGGCATTCAGTTCCATCCCGAGTCGGTGCTTACACCCGACGGGAAGCAAATGATCCAAAACTGGTTGAACCACTAAAACGATTACGACTATGAAAGAGATACTTACGCGCCTTTTTGCCCATGAGGCATTGGCGCAGGACGAAGCCCGGGCGCTGATGACGGGCGTGACGCAGGGAAAGTATAACGACGCGCAGATAGCATCGCTGCTCACAGTGTTCCAGATGCGCGGCATCAAGGTTGAGGAACTCATCGGATTTCGCGAGGCATTGCTCGATGCCCGCGTGCCAGTCGACTTGTCAGCCTATCAGCCAATCGACATCGTCGGCACCGGCGGCGACGGCAAAAACACATTCAACATCTCCACCTGCTCATGCTTCGTTGTGGCAGGTGCCGGCGGCCACGTGGCAAAACACGGCAATTACGGCGCCACCTCGGTGAGCGGCGCAAGCAATGTGATTGAAGCCCACGGAGTGAAGTTTACCAACGACGAGGTAAAGTTGCGCAAGTCGATTGAAGAGAGCGGTGTGGCATATCTCCATGCGCCGCTGTTCAGTCCGGCGATGAAAGGCGTAGCCCCGGTGCGAAAGGCGCTGAAGGTGCGCACGGTGTTCAACCTGCTCGGGCCGCTCATCAATCCGTGCAAGCCAGCCTACCAACTGCTCGGCGTTGCCGACCTCGCACAGATGCGCCTCTACACCAATACCCTCCAGAAACTCGGCATCGGGTTTGTGATTGTCAACAGTCTTGACGGATACGACGAGATTTCGCTCACCGACAAGTTCAAGATTGTGACCAACGACTACGAGACAATCAGCCAGCCGTCCGACCTCGGCTTCGAAACGGCACCGCAGTCGGCTCTCTTTGGCGGAAAGACCATAGAGGAGGCAGCGCGCATCTTCGACAATGTGCTCAGCAACGAGGCAGAGCCCCACCAGACCAACTGCGTGGTAGCCAATGCGGCGTATGCCATCCAGGCCTACAACCGCAAGCCAATTGACGAGTGTCTGGCAATGGCGCGCGAGTCGCTGGAGAGTGGCCGAGCCCTTGCCGCATTCAAGAAATTTGTGGAAATCAACTCATAGAGGCCATGGCAGAGGACATAC
>CAVAOU010000172.1:0-4383 GCA_963590085.1 Senegalimassilia sp.
TTGCTCAACGATGAAGGCATTGTGCGCCATAGGCAGAAGATTGAAGCCGCAATCGTCAATGCGCGGGTGTTTATGAAAATCCAGCACGAGTATGGCTCGTTTGACGAATATATCTGGGCGTTCAGCAGTGGTGAAAAAGAGTATGGCGGTAAGCGATACCTGTCGCCTTTGCCGGAAATCATTTCCTCTGATTTGAAGCGTCGCGGGATGAAGTTTGTGGGTGTGACCACAGTGCGCTCATTCCTCGAGGCCATAGGCATGATAAGCGGCCATGAGGAAGGGTGCTGGATGCATGGAGAAAATATTGATTGACATTAATACTTTAGATATGAGAAATTTGTTGATTTTGTCGCTGGTGTTGGCATTGTACGGATGCAGCCAGACGAGCAACAACGGCGGCCAGCAGTCGACGGCTGCCGACACAACGGCTGTAGCCAACAGCCAAGAGCAGAACGTTGAGGCGCGGTTGCAGGCAATCTATGCCGACGTGTTTGGCTGGTATGCCAAGGCGGAGAAAGACCCGTCGGTGATGCAGAAAATGCCAGACTTCGACAACCAGTACACCTCAGCCGGCTACAAGGATGCCTTGAGCAAGGTGAAAGCCATCGACAAGCAGGCGGAAGCCGATGGCGAGATAGGATTCTTCGATTCCGACCACTGGATTCAGGGTCAGGATTTTCAGGGACTGAAGATGGCTGTCGTGAAAGTAGTGCCAGAAGGCAAGGACAAATGCAAGGCCGACGTGGACATAACCAACTGTGGAACAACAAAGCGCATTGCCCTCACGCTCGTGCTTGAGGACGGACAATGGATGATTGACGACTTCGTGGCCGACGGACAGTCGGAGAAGGCGCAGATGCTTGACTATGTGAAAAAGTAGGGGCGAAGCGCCTAAAGCACCTCGTTGAGGTCGGCGATGAGGCGGTCTACGTTTTCTGGCAGAGTCGCCCAACTGGTGCAGATGCGCACCTCGGTCATTCCCGGGTTTACATGTTCCGTTGTGGAGAAGATATAGCGGTCGGCGAGTTTGCTGATTACGCTGTCGGGAAGGATTGGAAACTGCTGGTTGGTGGTCGACGCGAAGGCCAGTTCCACGCCTTTGGCCTCGAGGGCGCGGCGTATGCGCATGGCTTGCACCACGGCATTGCGCGAGAGATCCATATAGAGATTGTTCTCAAATAGCGCCTCAAACTGGATGCCCAGCAGGCGTCCCTTGGCGAGCAAACCTCCGTTTTGCTTGATGATGTAGCGGAAGCCTGGTGCTATTGACGGGTTGGTGAAGATTACCGCCTCGCCGAAGAGCGCGCCGATTTTTGTGCCGCCAAAGTAGAACACATCGCAGAGGCTGGCGATGTCGGCGAGCGAAGTGTCGTTGTCGTCGGCAGCCAGTCCGTAGCCGAGGCGTGCGCCGTCGAGAAACAGCGGCAGTCCGAGCCGATGGCAGGTGGCGCTGATAGCTTCAAGTTCACGCTTGTAGTAGACTGTACCCACTTCGGTGGATTGCGACAGATAGACCATTCCCGGCTGTACGCAGTGCTCACGGCCGCTGTCGTCGAAATGGCGGCGATACACACTCTCGATTGCTTCCGGAGTGATTTTGCCGTCTTTGCCAGGCACGGTGATTACCTTGTGGCCTGTCGACTCGATGGCGCCCGTTTCGTGGACAGCCACGTGACCCGACTCGACGCAGACCACACCCTGATGCGGTCGGAGGATTGAAGCGATTACAGTCTTGTTGGTCTGAGTGCCGCCGACGAGGAAATGCACTTCAGCATTGGGAGCGCCGCAGGCCTCGCGGATGAGGCGGCGGGCATTTTCGCAATGCGGGTCTTTACCATAACCTGGAGTTTGCTCCATGTTGGTTTCAACAAGACGTTGAAGGATGCTTGGGTGCGCTCCCTCGGTGTAGTCGCATTCAAAGTTGATCATATCAGTCGTTTTTATGTTGGTGCAAAATTAGTCAGAATTTCACTATTAAAACGTATCTTTGTGTAAAAATTAGTGCATTGTTGTTATACTTTTTGCATAAAATGCTGTATTTTTATAAAAAATCGCTGGAAAAAGTGCATATTTGCAACAATGTGGCATTTGAAAGGAATTTAATATGGGAAAAATTGTTTTGATTACAGGCGCCACGAGCGGCATCGGCGAGGCATGCGCACGCCATTTTGCCGAGAGTGGCTACGATTTGGTGCTTACGGGCAGAAATGCTGACAAACTCGAGGCCGTCAAGGCGAAATTGACGGGCGTGGAGGTGAAGACCCTCGTGTTCGACGTGCGCGACCGCAAGGCGGCAAAGGCTGCCGTGGAAAGTCTTGAAGGGCGTTGGCGCGACATCGACGTGCTTGTCAACAATGCCGGCCTTGCCATCGGCCTCGACAAGGAGTATGAAGGCAACCTTGACGAATGGGAGACGGTGATTGACACCAACATCAAAGGTCTGCTCACAATGACGCGCCTTGTGGTGCCCCACATGGTGGAGCGCAACCGCGGACATGTAATCAACATAGGCAGCGTGGCGGGCGACCAGGCTTACGCCGGCGGCAATGTGTACTGCGCCACCAAGTCGGCTGTGAAGGCTCTTTCCGACGGGCTCCGCATCGACCTTATGGACACCTGCGTGAGGGTAACCAATGTGAAGCCCGGACTAGTCGAAACCAATTTCAGCGTTACGCGTTTCCGTGGCGACAAGGGCCGGGCCGACAGCGTTTATGCCGGCATCCATCCGCTCAACGGCGACGACATCGCCGACGTGGTGGTCTATGCCGCCAATGCACCGGAGCATGTGCAGATCGCTGAAGTGCTGGTGCTTGCCACCCATCAGGCCAATGGTTCGCTCATTAGCCGCGACCCGTCGCGCATCGAGCATCTGTCGTAAATATAGTTTGCACAAAAAATAAAACAAAGGCTGCGCCGAGGCGTAGCCTTTGTTTGTTGGTGGGATTGCGAAGAAACTGTTATTTCTTCTTTTTCGTTTCTTTCTTGATGCCGTCGCGGATGAGGAGCGCATCGATTGTAGGCTCCTGGCCGCGGAAGCGCTTGTAGAGCACCATCGGCGCTTCTGTGCCGCCACGGCTAAGCACGTTGTCCTTCCACGATTTGGCAACCTCCTGGTTGAAGATGCCGTTGTCCTTGAAGTGCTGGAACGCGTCGGCCTCGATTACCTCAGCCCATTTGTAACTGTAGTAGCCAGCTGCGTAGCCTCCCGAGAAGATGTGGTTGAACTGCGGACACATGCTGCAGCCTTCAACAACCGGGAACAGTTGCACCTGCTTTGTGGCTTCCTGCTCAAATTTCACTGGGTCCGACACTTCGGCAGTGGCAGTGTGGAACGCCATGTCGAGGTAGCCGAATCCGAGTTGACGGAGGCATGAATAGGCAGCGCCGTACTGCGATGCCTTGATCACCTTGTCGACCAACTCCTGCGGGATAGCCTCGCCAGTCTGGTAGTGGCGGGCAAAACTGTCGAGGAATTCTTTCTGGGTGAGGAAGTTCTCGTTGAACTGCGAAGGCACTTCCACGAAGTCGCGGTAAACGTTGGTGCCCGAAAGCGACTGGTATTTAGCCTGAGTGAGAAGGCTGTGCAAGCCGTGGCCAAACTCGTGGATGAAAGTTTCAACCTCGTAGAAGGTGAGCAATGAAGGCTTCGTTTCGGTCGGCTTGGTGAAGTTCATTGTGAGAGTTACGTGCGGACGCTCGCTCACGCCGTCGACGATGCGCTCAGCGCGGAATTCGGTCATCCACGCGCCGCTGCGCTTGGTGTCGCGCGGGAAGAAGTCGGTGTAGAGCACGCCAACGAAGTTGCCGTCGTTGTCGGTCACGTCGAACGACATCACCTCAGGATGGTAGACCGAGTAGTTCTGGTTTTCGGTGAAGTGAAGTCCGTAGAGACGCGTAGCGAGTCCGAACACGCCCTTGATTACGTTGTTGAGTTCGAAGTAAGGACGGAGTTCCTCCTCGTTGTAGGAGTATTTCTCGTTTTTGAGTTTGTTGGCATAGTAAGAATAGTCCCACGCCTGGAGCGAGATTTTCTTGCCCTCGAGTTTGTTGGCATAGTCGGTGAGTTCCTTCAATTCCTTCTTCCATGCCGGCTTGTAGGCGTCGCGCAACTGGTCGAGCAGTTTGTAGACGTTCTCCGGAGTCTGCGCCATTGTGTCCTCAAGGCTGTAGGCAGCAAAGTTGTCGTAGCCGAGAAGTTTCGCAATCTGGCGGCGCACTTCGGCGATGCGGACAAGAATCTTCGTGTTGTCAAACTCGCCGCCCACGCATTGAGTGTTGTAGGCGCGGTAGAGTTTCTCGCGGAGGTCGCGGCGCGACGAATATTTCATAAACGCCATGTAGGTTGGCTGTTGCAGGGTGATGAGATACTGTCCGTCCTTGCCT
>CAVAOU010000173.1:0-4338 GCA_963590085.1 Senegalimassilia sp.
GTCAAGCGACCGTCGCCCACTGCCTTGGGGATATATTCACTGCGAAGCCATTGCACGAACTGCTCCACAGCATCGTTGTGGGCATGAAATGTTGTATTGTAGACAATCATATACTTAGAATTCAAATGAAGCGGTAAGTCCGAAATGCTCGCCGTCGCTCACCGGCACAATCGACAGGTTGTGCTCCTTGGCAAACGGGCGGGTAAAGATGTAACTGCTGCCGGCACCGATGGCGGCTCCCGTAACCACGTCCCACCAGTCATGCTTCTTGGCATAGGTGCGGCTCCAGCCCACATAGGTGGCAAGCACATAGGCAGGCGCGCCAAACTTCCAGCCGTAGCGGCGCTGCACGAAAGCGGCGTTGGCAAACATTATCGACGTGTGAGCCGACGGGAAAGCGTGATTGTCGCTGCGGTCAGGACGCATCTTGTGGACAGTGTATTTCAGCAGATACGACGCGCCAAGGGTCGTTGCCGTAGAGAAGGCAGCCTGTTTCAGTCCTTGCCAATCGTGCTCCACAATCACGGCAGTGAGAGTGGCAAGAGGCATCGCAATGAGCAATGCGTCACCAGTATTTTTTACAGCCTTACGGGTACTGTTGATTTCAACAACATCCTGCGCATGGCAGCCAAACACAGCCACCAATGCCACAACAATTGCAATGATTTTCTTCATAGCAAATCAATAAGTTTTGGTAAAAACACAATAGCCCCCACCACCACGGCAGCCACGGCAACCAGCAGAACGCCGCCAGCCGCCAAATCCTTGGTGCGCTTCACGGCCTCGTCATAGCCTGGCGACACCCTGTCGGCAAGAGCCTCAATGGCAGAGTTGAAAGCCTCAGCGGAAAGTACGGCACCGATGCAAATCACCACCGCCGTCCATTCGCCGGCCGACAGTCCGAGCACCAGTCCAAGAGCCACAGCCACCACCGTAGCCGCGCAATGAATCCACGCATTGTGTTCCCCACCTATGAGCAACACGATGCCGCGAAAAGCATAAACAAAACTCTTCGCCCTCTTCCGCCAACTAAACTTCTCTGCTTCTTTCACACTGCAAAGATAGTGCAAGCCGAGGGAAATGAAAAGGAACTTGTTCCAATTTTCATTTCCGAGGCGCAGCCTATCTTATTTAAAGATAGTGCAAGCCGAGGGAAATTGGCGCAAAGGGAGTGAAAAATTAAGCAGATAGCGACCAAGAATCTCAGCGAACGGAAGAATCTGTCAGCGAAGGTTTGCGTCCCGTCGGGACGCCGTATTGATAGCCCCAGGCTTCAGCCTGGGGATGACTGCCTCTCAGCAACTTGCGCCCTGTAAGCGGCGCCACAGGGGAGTGGGTGCCATAACCGATGCGGTAGCGTACTTACAGCACGCAATAATCTAGTAATCAATCAGCCCCAGGCTAAAGCCATGGGGTTTTGAAACATTGCGCCACCTCGTGGCGCTCTACATTGTCGAAAATCTCTCCGCATGACTTTCCGTGCTTCAGGCAAGCGACAAAAAAACCTCCAGGGCCTATCAACAGGTTAGGAGGTAAAATATAAGATTATGAAAAAGATTTGTGGTCTTTGTTACAGTCGGAAAGCAATCGGGATGATGCAATGCACCGGCACTTCCTCGCCTCCCAACTTGCCCGGCTTCCATGCCGGCATTTCCTTCACGATTCGCATTGCCTCGCGGTCGAGCGACGGGTGGATGCCCTTGATCACCGACACGTTGCAGATAGAACCATCAGTATTGACAATGAAACTGCACACAACGCGACCCTGGATATGGTTGCGGTAAGCATCGTAGGGATACTTGCGCGCATGGTTGATGTAGTTCATCAACCCGCGGTCGTCGCCGGGAAACTGAGGTTGCACGTCGACGAAGTCATATTCATAGACATTCACATAATTTTCATGCTGGCAATGCTTCGTCTCCAAAGCAATCCGCGACACTTGCGCCGTGGCGCAAGGCGCTGCCGCAAGGGCAAGCATGGCAAATATTGAAATACTTAGAATTTTCATTGTTAATACACACTCAGCGCTTTTTACGCCTTTATGGTGCAAATTTATCTTCCAATATTCAATGTTCCAAATTATAGTCGTGGCAATTGTGCTTATTTGTTTTTGTTTTACGAATATTAGCAATTGCTCACACTTTAATTACCTGAATCACCTTGAAAGCGCATCCTTAAGGCGGTCGAAAGCCTTTGCTGCATCGCCGTTCTCCTCTTTCAGGAAGGTGACGAACTTACTGCCGATGATGCATCCGGCGGCATGGCTCGCCGCTGCCTGATAGGTCTGGCGGTTGGAGATGCCGAAGCCAATCATGCGCGGATTCCGTAGGTTCATTGCCTCGATGCGACGGAAATACTCCTGCTTGCGCTCGTTGAAGTCGGACTGCGCACCTGTGATCGCCGCACTCGACACCATATATATAAAACCTTCGGTATGGGCGTCAATCTCGCGGATGCGCTCCTCGCTGGTTTCTGGAGTGATGAGCATGATGATGCGCACATCGTATTTGTCGGCCACGGGCTTGTATTCCTGCATGTAGTCCTTGAACGGAAGGTCGGGGATAATCATTCCGTCGACGCCGCATTCCTGGCAACTTTTGCAGAATGCCTCAAAGCCGTACTGCATAATCGGGTTGAGATAGCCCATGAGTATGAGCGGAATTGTGGTGTCGCGGCGCACGTCCTTCAGTTGGCCGAAGAGTTTGCGGAGGGTCATGCCCTTGCGGAGAGCATCGGTTGCCGCGTCCTGGATTACAGGGCCGTCGGCCATTGGGTCGCTGAACGGCACGCCAATCTCAATCATGTCCACACCTTTCTCCTCGAGTGTGCGCACCACCTCGTGCGTTGCATCGGGATTTGGTGTACCGGCACAAAAATAGAGCGACAGTATGTCCTGTCGTTTTTCGCTGAAAAGTTTATTTATTCTGTTCATATCGTTTTTCTGAATTTACTGATGAATGTTTTCAATGCTTGCGGATTTTTCATAGCCGGCTGCGTCTCGAAGCCGCTGTTAAGGTCGATGCCTGCCCACAGCGGATGGCTGAATGCCGCCAAGGCGTCGAGCGAGTCGGGCGCAAGTCCGCCGCTGAGCAGAAACGGTGTCGTGCCTTGATAGGCCGTCAGCAGCGACCAGTCAAACATCCGTCCACTGCCGCCATAGGCTGCCGTAGGTGTGTCGAAAAGGAAATAGTCGCAGGCTCCGGCATAGGCATCGGTCTGCTGCACGTCGGCAGCGCTGCGCAGCGAGAACGCTTTCACCACGGTCAATCCGTCGTCGTGAAGCCTGCCGCACAGGTCGACGGTCTCCGCGCCGTGGAGTTGCACCGCATCGAGGCCGAACGCCGCGACATGCGCCTTTATGTCGTCGTACGGAGCGTTGACAAACACCCCCACGCGCTTCTGTTTCGATGGCAGATACTTTGGCACGTCGGCGACGTAGCGGGGTGAACGGCCAAAGAAGATGAATCCCATCCAATCGGCGCCACACTCCCCAACCTGCCGGATGTTGTCGGCATCACGCATTCCGCACACCTTCACTATCATGACCTCAACCCTTTTATGAATTCCGCCAATGCTTCTGCGGGTGCGTCCTGGCGCATAAACGCTTCGCCAATAAGGAATCCCTGAAATCCCGCCGCCTGCAGTTGCTTGATTGTGTCTACGTTGGTTATGCCGCTTTCCGACACGCGCACCACATCCTTGGGCAACTTGTCGGCAAGGCGGAAGGAGTTCGCCACATCGGTGTGGAACGTACCGAGATTGCGGTTGTTGATGCCCGCCATGTCGGTGTATTCGTCAACGTAGTCGAGTTCGTCGTCGCTGTGCATCTCGAGCAGCACCTCAAGCCCGAGGGCATGAGCCTCAGCGGCAAACGCGCGGCACTCTTTGCGCGACAACACGGATGCGATGAGCAGCACCGTGTCGGCGCCCGCGGCTTTCGCCTGCAGCAGTTGGTAGCGGCTCACCACAAAGTCCTTGCGCAGAATGGGGATGTCGACCAGCGGACGCGCCTCCTCCACATCGGCGAGCGTGCCGCCGAAGAAATCGATGTCGGTGAGTATCGACAGGGCCGAAGCGCCTGCCGCCTGATAGCCTGGCGCCACGTCGGCAACTTTTGCGTCACGCTTTATCCACCCTTTCGATGGCGACCGCCGCTTGAATTCCGAGATTATCCCCGTCGGCGAGGCTGCAAGCGAGGCTTTCATGCTGCGGCGCTTCTCTGTGCCGAGCGCCAGCACCCGCTTCTCGAGTTCGCATTCGGGAAGCGCCTCCATCTGCCGTGCCACCTCAATGCGTTTCTGCGCCACGATGGTCTGTAGTATGTCCTCTGCCATGGCC
>CAVAOU010000174.1:0-4331 GCA_963590085.1 Senegalimassilia sp.
GGTTGTGCCGAGTATGCCGAAATAGCCTTTGTATGCCAGTGCGGAGAGTCCGGAAAGCGACTTGCCGTCGATGCCGCTCATCCAGAATCCGATGCCCATCAGTGCCATACCGCCAAGCCAAATGGCGGAGAGCGGAATGCGTTTTTTCATTAGCCAGCCGATGACAAGGCTTGCTTCGCCGAGCGCAAGGAGATACCAAAGTGGCCATGCCGACGGAGTTTCGCCAATAAACAGTACGCCTCGTAGCCACAAAAGGATGCTGAGGCTAAGTGATTTTCCCTCGGATGCGTATATCCATATAGCCAATGGAATGTAGATGCAAATCCATAGGGCGTACATCTTAAGGATGCGGATAGCGTAGGTTTTGCACACTTCGAAGGCATCGTTGGCTTTTTCGATTTTCTTGTAAAGAAGATAGCCTGACGTGAGGAAGAAAAACGGCACGGCGCATCGGATGACGAAGGTGAATGTTGGTGAATAGTTCGCTGGTGAGATGGCGCTGACGTGGATGCACACCACGCATAGCGCAAAGAGAAATTTTGCCAAATCAACGGCATTCAATGATTTCATAATACTTTTGTTTGGTTAGCAATAGGTGCAAATTTAAGAAAAATGTCGGGATTTTGGCTTGACAAAAATTTTTCGATACCGAAAATGATGAAAAAATGCGGATTTTCGATACCGAAAATAGAAAAAAAATGCGTATTTTTGCCCCCGAAAACGAAAAACGATTTTGGTAATGAGGTACTTAGAAAGAAATATCGACTCTGAGTTGCGTGAGTGGAGCAAGCAGGCTCATCACAAGCCTCTTTTGCTCCGTGGAGCCAGGCAGGTGGGCAAGACGTCGGCTGTGCGGCATTTGGGAAAACAATTCAAGAATTATGTGGAGATCGACCTAAATGAGCATCAGGAACTTCATGCTCTTTTTGAACCAGGTTTTACGCCGCAACAACTCTGTCAGCAGTTGTCGGTAATTCTCGACACTACAATTGAAGAAGGCAATACCTTGTTGTTTCTTGACGAGATTCAAGCATGTCCGGCAGCCATCAACAAGTTGCGTTATTTCTATGAGAAGATGCCACGGTTGCATGTGATAGCAGCCGGCTCTCTTTTGGAGTTTGCCTTGCGCGACTTGCCGTCGTTTGGAGTGGGGCGCATCCGTTCATTGTTTATGTATTCTTTCAATTTTCAGGAGTTCCTTAAGGCAATGGGTAAGGTCACTCTGGCCGACATGATAGCGGCGGCCACTCCAGAGAGTCCATTGCCGGAATTGATTCATGCCAAGGCGTTGGAATTATTGCGCGTGTTTCTTATCATTGGCGGTATGCCTGAGTGTGTGGCTGGCTATATCGAGACGGAAAGCTTAAAAGAATGTCAGCAGACGTTGAACGAACTGATGATATCCTACCAGGATGACTTTAAGAAATATCATAACCGTATACCTGAAAGTTTGTTGCGCGATGTGCTGCGTTCTGTAGCCTTGCAGGGGCAGGGTAAGTTTGTGTATACACAAGTTGATTCAACATATCGCACTCCGCAAATAAAGGAAGCATTGGATATGCTGTGCATGGCGGGACTCATTTATCCCGTTGTGCACACTGACAGTAACGGAGTGCCGCTTTTTGCAGAGGCCAATGAGCGTTACAAGCGTTATATCTTCATGGATACAGGGTTGCTGCAGCGTATGTTGGAACTCAACCTTACTGACGTATTGCTTTCCAATGATTTGAAAATGATTAACCGTGGAGCACTGGCAGAGACTTTTGTCGGCACGGAAATGGTAAAGGCGCATTCTCCGTATACCAACGACAATTTGTATTGTTGGCATCGGGAGAAGAAGGACTCCAATGCAGAAGTAGACTATGTCATAGCAAAGGATGGGGTGGTATATCCTGTTGAGGTGAAATCGGGTACACAGGGATCGATGCAGAGTTTGAGGATATTTCTTGCCGCGAAGAGTCTAAAGAAAGGTATCCGTACTTCATTGGAGAATTTTTCTGCTTACGACGATATATTGGTCTACCCTTTGTATGCAGTCGAAAATTTTGCCGGATAGCGAGTTCCTTCTCGGCATGGCAGATGCGGAAAAATAACAGAATCAGCGGCTGGGGGAGTCGCTGATTCTGTTTCGTTCAAGGGGGTGCCTTGGGGTATTTTTGCAGTCTTCGTGGGCGTTGGCGGACGGAGACTTTTGCGTTAGCGGACGCGGTCGTTGGCGACGCAGACTTTTGCGTTAGCGGACGGCAACCTTTGCGGTGGCGGTGGTTGTGGCGGTTTGGATGCGGAGGAGGTAGACTCCAGCGTGGCCGCTGATGGTGGCTGTGGTTGCCGAGGTGAGGCTTACGGCTGCCTGGCGGCCAGTGAGGTCGTAGGCGGTGAGGTCGACGACGGGTTCAGAGAACGTGAGCGTGCCGTCGGCGCTGGCGCTGACCGTGACTTCAGCCGATGCGGTTGGCGCGGTGATGCCTGCGCCGCCCCATTGCTCTACGAGCCAGTTCACTTTGGAGTGGAGCATGCTGAGGAATGAGTTTTTCCTGTCGTTCATGTTTTGGTTGCCGTAGTTTGGCCAGCGGTTGTAGTCGGCTTTCGCTGCAGAGGTGATTTGCGTTGCGAAGTCGTTGACAAACTGGTCGAGCGACGAGTAGTTGTAGGTGATGAATTTCTTCCACACCTCTTTTACCTTGCTCTGGAAGCGCGGGAATTTGGCGATTTCGCCAATCCATGTCTGCCCGAATGGGGGATCCTGGTAGATGTAGTGGTTGGTGGCGCGGTGGTAGGAGTTGCCGAAGTCCCATACCGGGCCGAAGATTATTTTAGTGTCGGCGCCGCGGTCCTTGTGGAAGTAGCAACTGCCGTGGAACGACTCTGCGTTGTCCATCACCTCCTGCACCACGTAGAAGGCGGCGAGGGAGTCGATGTCGATGTAGTTTTCCCATTCGGTCGACGACTTGTCGCTGGCGTAGATGGCCTTGTCGACGGCTGTGGCGAGGTTGACGAGGTAGTTTGACTGCTCCGTGGAGAGCGCCTCAGGCGATTTGTAGGTAAGGCGTATTTTCTCGCCGTTGCCTTCGGTGATCGACACCTGTGCATCGTCGTCGTAGTTGTCGATTTCCACGAGCCAACCGCCGGTGATGTTGTCAGGGTCGGTTTCGTTGTCGGCCTGTTCGGTGATTTTCACGCGGTCGGAGTCCACGCGGATTGTTTCCGTAAGGAAATAGAGACCGATGTAGTCGCCGTTGAGCACCACTTCTACAGGACGCTGTTCAGGAGTGAAGTCGAGTCCCATGCGGCGGCTCAACTCAAAGCCAAGGGTGTTGCGCAGAAATCCGAGGTCGTCGTCGGCATGGGCGAGCAAGGCAAAGTGCTTGCTTTTCTTCATGCCGAGCAGTGCCGCCTTTGCGTCGAGTTTCAGGCGGTAAGGCTTCTTGTCGAAGCCAATGAACGTGTAGTTGCCGCGGCCTTTGATTTTCAGGGCGAGAGGCTCGCTTGCGCTGCCTATCGACTGGTATCCGTCGAGGCCGAGGTTGTCAACGTAGTAGGTTGCGTTGAGATAGTAGTCTTTCGATGTGATTGGCGTTGAATTTTCCGTGTTGATATACATCACGGGCAACGATCCGCTGAATGTCGCTGCAAAGGCGTTTGCCGCGAAGGCAAACAGCGCAGCGAAAATGAGATTAAGTTTTTTCATAATATAAATAAGTGAAATAGGCTGACATGATGTCAGTTATGCTATCGTTGAGCGAAGAGGTCGGTGGTGTAGCCAACCATGTCGCGGTATGCCATAACGCCGTTGTCGGACACCTCCACGATTGTTGTTGAGCCGTCGCGGGTTGGAAGTTTCACATGGGTGTCGTCGACGAAGGTGAGGAACGTGATGTCGCCGTCCTTTGTGGCCAATGACCATGAGTTGGTGTCGGCGTCAAAGTTGAAGCGTGTCACTTCGCCTGTTGTTTCGTTGGTAATTGTGTAGCCGGTGTTGTCCCAGGCAATGAGGAAGCGGCCGTTTTCGTCGGTCACCGTCTTTGTGCCGGCCTGGATGGGGTTTGTGCCCGACCAGAATTCCACGCTGTTGATCACGAGGATGTCGGCAATCGCTGAAATCTCGTAGACCGGGAGAATCCAAAGGCCGAAGAACACGAGTTCGTTGACAAACTTATTGCCTATCTGGTGGTTCCACGCCAAAACCTTGTTGGTAAGTTTGAAACTGCCGATGCACGAAGTGAAGAGCATCGAAGAGGCCAAAACGATGGCGCATACTGGAAGGAATATCTTTCTCATAGTGTAGTCGTTATTATTATAAATGCAAATCTACGAAATTAATGGTGATATGT
>CAVAOU010000175.1:0-4260 GCA_963590085.1 Senegalimassilia sp.
CAGCCACCACAACCCCCTCGAGCGCGCCGTGGAACATGTCGACCTCCCACAGGTAGCCGCCCGACGGCACGACATAGCGGGTCTTGTCGATGACCAGCCCCTTGCATGCCGCCATCATCGCGTCGCCATCGGCAACCGGCACCTCATATTCAAACTCGCTGCGCACGCATCCGCGGTTGCGGGTCTTCACCGTGAGAAACGCCTTTTCGCCCTTTATGCGCACACGCACAGTAGCGTCGGCGTCGCGCGAGAGGTAGCCCTGGCGGATGGGGGTTGCGGAAGTGGCCAAAGCCACAAAAGATGAATCTTTTACAAGATATTTACGTTCAATTTCAAGAGCCATAACATTCAAATAATACGAAACAGAACAATTTCGCGCCAAAAAGGATACTTTTTAGTTCCGAAAATAGCTATTCAGTCGGACTAAAGTACCTACTTTTGCAAAAGTAATAAAAACGGATATATTGAGAAAATGGCAAAAGGTGCAAAAATATTGGTTTTAGCGTGCTTGATGATGGTTGCTTATGCCCTTACAGGCATTCCGAGAGCCACCGCCCAGGCGCCCGTCAAGGACACTACAATCAAGGGCGTGGTGGTCGATTCGGTGACACGCGAGCCAATCCCGTTTGCGCTGATGTTTCTGAAAGGCTCCGATGCCGGCACCCAAGCCGATGCCGACGGCCGCTTCGAAATCACCACGAAGGTGAACTTCATCTGCGCCAATTTTTCTATGATGGGCTACACGGCGAAGGACGTGTATGTAACCAAGGGTAGCGTCAACGACATCACCGTAGAGTTGAGCGCCGACGGCGTGACGCTGAAGGAGTTTGTGGTGCGTCCCGGCAAGGAACGCTACTCAAAGAAAAACAACCCCGCCGTGCAGTTTATGGAGAAACTGCGCGACATGAAGGAGAAGTACGATCCTAAGAACCACGACTATTTCAGTTACGACAAATACGAGAAGATGAACTTTGCGCTCAACGACTTCTCGGAGAAGAAAAAGGACAAATGGCTCTTCAAGAAGTTCAAGTTCATCTTTGAATATATGGACACGTCGGAGGTGTCGGGCAAGCCGATACTCAACGTTTCGGTAAAAGAGAAACTGGCAACCGAACTGTTCCGCAAGAGTCCGAACACCGAGAAGGAATACGTGAAAGGCGTGAAGCGCGCTGGCCTCGACGAGATTGTCGACGAAGAGAGCGTGCAGCGCTTCCTCGACGATGTGTTTAAGGAGGTGGACATCTTCGACAACAACATTGCAATAATGCAAAATCGCTTCGTCAGCCCGCTGTCGAAGATCGGTGCCAACTTCTACAAATACTACCTGTCGGACACCATCCCCGTCGACGGAGTGCAGTGCATCGAACTCAGTTTTGCGCCGTTCAACAACCGCACCTTCGGCTTCTTCGGCCGCATCTACGTGCCGCTCGGCGACAGCACCATGTTTGTAAAGAAGGTGATAATGAACGTGCCGCGCGACATCAACCTCAACTATGTGGAGAGCCTGCGCATCGAGCAGACGTTTGAGAAGGCGCCCGACGGCAGCCGCCTGAAGACCAAGGACGACATGGTTGTGGAATTCTCCATCATCTCCGCCGCCCAGGGACTCTACGCGCGCCGGCGCACGCTCTACAACAATTTCAGTTTCGACCCGCCCGCCGACATGAGCGTGTTCAACTCCGAAACGAAGCAGGTGTTTGCCGACGATGCCATGCAGATGCCCGACGAATACTGGAAAGAAAACCGCATAGAGCCGATAAAGGACAAGGAAAATGCCATCAGCAAGTTGCTTGCCCAACTGCGCACCGTGCCGGCATTCTACTGGTCGGAGAAGGTGATTGCCGCGCTCGTGTCGGGCTACATAGGCACGGGCTCGAAGGAAACCAGCAAATTTGACTTCGGCCCGATGAACACCACCATCAGCGGCAACTATGTGGAAGGCGCGCGCCTGAAAGTGGGAGGCATGACCACAGCCAACCTCAGCAAGCACTGGTTTACGAAAGGCTATGTGGCATACGGATTTAAGGACAAGAAATGGAAATACGACGCTGAGGTGGAATACTCGTTCAACGAGAAGAAGTACCACGCCAAGGAGTTCCCAATCCACTCCCTGCGCCTGCACCACAAATATGACCTCAACCAACTGGGACAGCAGTACATGTTTACCAACATGGACAACATGTTCCTCTCGTGGAAGCGCCAAACCAACGACAAAATCACCTATCTGCGCACCTCCGAGTTGGAATACAAGCACGAAGGCGAAAACGGCCTGGCAGTGACCCTCGGGCTGAAGCACCAGATACAGGAAGCCACGCGGTGGATGCCGTTTGTCGACGGCTACGGCAACTGGAGCGACAACTACCAGCAGTCGTCGGTCAACCTCACGCTGCGCTATGCCCCGGGCGAGAAGTTCTACGACGCACGCTTCACTCGCATCCCTATCAACCTCGACATGCCGATACTCATCCTGTCGCACACCTACAGCCCTAAAGGCGTGTTCAACAACCGGTTCACAATCAACAAGACCGAGTTGAGCATCCAGAAGCGCTTCTGGTTTTCGGCGTTCGGCTACACCGACGTCATCCTCAAGGGAGGCAAAATTTGGAGCAAGGTGTCGTATCCCGACCTGCTGCTGCCCAATGCCAACCTGTCGTACACCATCCAGCCGGAGTCGTATGCGCTGATGAACGCGATGGAATTTATGAACGACCAGTACCTGTCGTGGGACATCACCTACTTTATGAACGGCGCTCTGCTCAACCGCGTTCCGCTAATCAAGTACCTGAAGATGCGCGAGGTGATTTCGTTCAAAGGTCTCTACGGCTCGCTCAGCGACAAGAACAACCCTGAGAAAAACCTCGACCTGTTCCGCTTCCCCGTAGGCTCGCTGTGCCGCCCAATGGAGAAGACGCCTTACATGGAAATGAGTGTGGGTCTGGACAATATCCTCACAATCCTCCGTGTGGACTACGTTTGGAGGCTCACCTACCGCGACACTCCGGGCGTGGATAAAAGCGGCTTCCGCATCGCCCTGCACTTCACTTTCTAAATTGTTACACTTTTGTTATTGTCAGAATGTTGCGCCACACTAAATTTGCAACATGAAAACGATTGGAAAGACATTAACAACGCCTGTTAAAATTCTCGTGGTCGACGACGAAATGGCCATCTGCGAATTGATGAAAATCAATCTCGAGGTGGCGGGATTCAGCGTTGACATCGCCAATTCAGCAGAAGAGGCCCTACGGAAACGCCTCGCCGACTATTCGCTCATGGTGTTTGACATCATGATGGGCGAGATGAGCGGTCTCGAACTCGTGAGCAAGGTGCGCTCAATGCCCGACGTGGCCGACGTGCCGATTATAGTGTGCACCGCCCTCGGCGACGAAGCCCCGCTGGTCGACGGCTTCACTCGCGGCGCCGACGACTACATCAAAAAGCCGTTCTCGATGAAGGAGTTTGTGCTGCGCGTAAAAAGCCTTCTGCGCCGCACCAAGCAAAGCCACCCCGAAACGGTGACCTACAAGACCCTCTCGCTCGACCAGACATCCAAGACCTGCCGCATCGGCGACGAAGAGATTGCCCTCACCAAGAAGGAGTTCGACCTGCTCTACCTCTTTCTTTCTAACCCCAACAAGATTTTCTCGCGCGACGAAATCCTCGACAACATCTGGGAGAAGAACATCTACGTGGTTGACCGCACCATCGACGTGAACATCAACCGCCTGCGCAAAAAAATAGGAAACTACGAATCTAATATAATAACAAAACAAGGTTACGGTTATGGCTTCAAAGAAGACATTTAGTTACAAGGCCAAACTCTTTTGGGTGGTCAACGTGTTTTTCTGGCTATTGGTGTTTGTATTCATCTCGATACAATACTCCAGAGAACGCGAATACAAGGTGGAACTGCTCGACACTCGTCTGCAAGTCTACAACGCGCTGCTTATCAACGAATACCAACAGCACCATGAGATAACCAACGAGTACGTGCAGCGCATCATCCCCGACAAGAACGTGCGCGTCACGATGCTCGACGACAAGGGCAACGTGCTCTTTGAGAGCCACGACAGCCGCAAAATAGCCAACCACAGCGACCGTCCGGAAATCAAGGGCGCGATGAAGAACGGCCACGGCTACACCATCCGCCGCCTCTCTCAGGTGAAAGGTCACGAGTTCTTCTACTCGGCAACGGCATCCAAGGGCGTCATCGCCCGCACGGCTCTCCCCTACAATGTGGAACTGGTCAACATCCTCAGC
>CAVAOU010000176.1:0-4242 GCA_963590085.1 Senegalimassilia sp.
ATCACTCGCTGAGAGGCGGAAATTCGCGATAAATGCGAAACATTATATATATACGTTATTATTTTACGACGGATTTTAGTAAATTTGTCGAATAAACTCAATCAGCGAAATGAACGAAGCGAAACTAAGCCAACTATACCTGCGCGACACTGCATTCCAAAACTTGATGCAGCGCCGAGTGTACAACGTTTTGCTGATTGCCACCCCCTACGATGCCTTCATGATGGAGGAAGACGGGCGAATAGAGGAGCAATTGTACTTTGAATACACGTCGCTCAACCTTAGTTCCCCGCCGCGCGTGGCTCAGGCGAGCAGTTACGAGGACGCACATGAGATGCTCGCCGCGAAATCGTTTGACATGATTATCGCCATGCCGGGCAACGACATCGGCGAGACGTTCCGCGAAGCCAAGGTCATAAAGGCACAGCACCCCCACATACCGTTTATCGTGCTCACCCCGTTCTCGAGGCGAGTGTCGCGAAGACTTGCCAACGAGGACTTCTCTGGAGTCGACTACGTGTTCAGTTGGCTCGGCAACGTAGACCTGCTGCTCGCCATCATCAAACTGATGGAGGACAAACTCAACAGCGACAACGACATCCTCGAAGTGGGCATCCAAACGATACTTCTGGTGGAAGACTCCGTTAGATTTTACTCCTCTGTCCTCCCCCACCTATATAAGTTCCTGCTGAAGCAGTCGCTCGTGTTTTCCACCGAGGCGCTCAACGAGCACGAACAGATGCTGCGCATGCGCGGCCGCCCAAAGGTGATACTTGCGCGCACCTACGAGGAGGCGATGGAACTCTACCACAAGTACAACAACAAGATACTTGGAGTGATTACCGACGTGTCGTTTGCACGCAACGGCGTAAAGGACAGAAAAGCCGGCATCCTGTTGGCGAAAGAAATAAAGTCGCTCGACCCGTATGTGCCAATCATCATGGAGTCGTCGGAGACCGACAACGCCGTCTACGCAAAGGAGATGGGCATTTCGTTTCTCGACAAGAACTCGAAGAAATTTCCCGTTGACCTTGGCCGCATAATCACGGACAACTTCGGATTTGGCGCGTTTGTGATACGCAACCCCAAAACCGGCGAGGAAGTGATGCGCATCAACGACCTCAAGGAGTTTCAGGACAACCTGTTCAAGATTCCTGACGAGTCGCTGCTCTACCACGCGTCGCGCAACGACATTTCGCGGTGGCTCTACTCCCGCGCAATGTTTCCTATTGCCGAAATCATCCAGGCTCACCGCTTCCGCGAAATCAGCGAGGCCGCCGAGGTGAAGCAGTTCTTCTTCAACCTGATTGTGAAATACCGCAGGATGAAGAACAAGGGTGTCGTTGCCGTTTTCAAGAAAAACCGCTTCGACCACTATTCCAATTTCGCACGAATAGGACAAGGGTCGCTCGGCGGCAAAGGCCGTGGTCTGGCGTTTATAGACTCCATAATAAAGAAATACCCCATCTGCGACAATTTCGACGGCGTAACCGTGTCGATTCCGCGCACGGTGGTGCTCTGCACCGACATCTTCGACCAGTTTATGGAGGACAACAACCTCTACTCCATCGCGCTGTCCGACGCGCCCGACGAAGAGATACTGCAATGCTTCCTGAAGGCGCAGTTGCCCATTGCGCTGAAGGACGACTTCTTTGCGCTGTTTGAGGTAATCGACAAGCCGCTGGCCATACGCAGTTCCAGCCTGCTGGAAGACTCCCACTACCAGCCGTTTGCCGGCATCTACTCCACCTACATGGTGCCGCACCTGCCAGACAAGAACGACATGCTCCGGTTGCTGGGCGACGCCATCAAGAGTGTGTATGCCTCGGTGTTCTATGCCGACAGCAAAGCCTACATGACCGCCACCAGCAACCTCATCGACCAGGAGAAGATGGCGATAATCATACAGGAAGTGGCAGGCGCCGAGCACGACGGCTATTTCTACCCGTCGTTTGCCGGTGTGGGCCGATCGCTCAACTACTACCCCATCAACGACGAGTTGCCAGAGGACGGCGTGGCTGAAATTGCCGTGGGCCTGGGCAAATACATCGTGGACGGCGGACTGGCATTGCGCTTCTCCCCTCGCCACCCCGACAAAGTGCTGCAGACCAGCACCATGGAACTTGCGCTGCGCGACACGCAGACCAAACTCTACGCGCTCGACCTAAGAGACGTGGACAACGGATTCAAGGTTGACGACGGATTCAACATAAAGAAACTCAACGTGAACGACGCCGCCAAAAACGGCTCGCTGCGCTATATGGTATCGACCTTCGACGCCTACGACCAGGTGATTCGCGACTACGACGAAGGCAAAGGACGCCGCGTGGTCACGTTTGCCAACATCCTCAAGCACAAGGTGTTCCCGCTCGCTGAGATTGTAGACTTCATGCTGTCGGAAGGCGAAAAAGAGATGCGCCGCCCCGTGGAGATTGAGTTTGCCGGATGCATCGACAAGCACGGCGAGATGAAGGGCAACGTCTACTGGCTGCAAATCCGTCCAATTGTCGACCGCAAGGAGATGCTCGACGAGAAGATTATGGCAACGCCCGACGAGCAACTGATAATGAAGACAAGCAGCGCCCTCGGCCATGGCATGATGGACAACGTCACCGACATTGTCTACGTGAAGCGGCAGAACTTCTCATCGCTCAACAACCCTGCCGTTGCGCGCGAGATTGAGGCGCTCAACAAAGCATACACCGCAGCCGAGAAAGGCTACATCCTCATCGGTCCAGGCCGTTGGGGCTCGAGCGATCCGGCGCTGGGCATCCCAGTGAAATGGGCAAGCATCTCGTCGGCGAGAGTGATTGCCGAAACCGCGCTGCCGGGCTACCGCATAGAGCCCAGCCAGGGCACCCACTTCTTCCAGAACCTCACCTCCTTCGGCGTGGGATACTTCACCATCGACAACCAGCGCGGCGACCTCTGCGACTACGACTACCTCGACAGTCTGCCAGCGGTGAGCGAGAGCGACTATCTGCGCGTGGTGCAGTTCAAGAAGCCGCTGCAGGTGGGCGTAAACGGAAAGACAGGCTTAGGCATTATTGTGAAACCAAATGATTAGAAAATATATATGTCGTTAATAGATAACATAAAGACGATGTTCGGCATGGAGAGCGAGCCAGAGGCTCCAGCAAAGGCCATCCAGTCGCACACACCATCGTATATCAACCCGTTCAAGAAAGAAGAGCCGGCAGAACCCGCGGCTGAGCCAGCGCCAACGCCTGCGAAGGACAACGTCGACGTGGAGGCTGCCATCAGCGACGAGATTGTGGAGAAGGTCACTTCGGTGCTCAACTCCTCGCTCCCCGAGTATGCCCGCGAATGCATCGACAAGGACGCCCAGGCGAAATATGTGAAGTCGCTCATCGGCTCTGCGCTTAGCGACTTCCTCACCAATGTGCATGCCTCGGCGAAGGAGTCGGCACGCCAGGAATGGCAGAAGGAGCGGATGGATCTCGCCCACAAAACGGCGGAGACCGACAAGCAACTCAACGAATACCGCGCCAAGAGCGACGAACTGCGCAACCGCATGCAGAGCCTCGACCGCCAGAAAACCACCCTCAACGAGCGGATAATCTCGCTCGAGGCACGCGTTGCCACCGCCGAAGCCGAACGTGAGCAGTATGAACTGGAGTGCAAGAGTTTGATGAACAAACTCAAGGTGGCTGCCGTGAGCGACGAGTCGCTACAGTCGGCGCAAAACGACAACAACGAGTTGCGCGAAGCCAACGCGAAGTTGCAGCAGGAACTCGACAAGGCGAAGACCGATGCCGAAAGCATTGCCGCCGAGGCCGAAGAGGCGCTCCGCGTGGTGAAAGAGGAACTGGAAGCGAAGGACGCGCGCATAGCGGAACTCTCGGCAACGTCCGACGTGACCGCAAGCGACGAAGAGGCAGAAAAATTGGTTACCGTACTCAACACGGCAAAGGTACAGATCGCCGAACTCAACGGCTCGATTGCCGCCCAGCGCGAAACCATCAAGAGAGCAAAGGCTGAGATTGAGGAGATAAAGAAGGCTCTAGACAAAGCCAACGCCGACAACGAGCAACTGAAGGCGCAAATGGGCAACAGCACTGCCGACAAGGACGAAATGCAGCGGCTCGCCAACGAACTCTCGCTCCGCGACAACGAGTTGGCAGGGATGCGCTCCACAATACAAAGCCAGAACGATGAGATTTATGCGCTCAACGAGAAACTCAACGAGGTGGGCGACACCGCCAACCTGTCGCAACTGAT
>CAVAOU010000177.1:0-4235 GCA_963590085.1 Senegalimassilia sp.
CCCCCGACCCTCTGCTTGTAAGGCAGATGCTCTGAACCAGCTGAGCTAAACACCCTTGCTTCAGAAAAGCGATGCAAAGATATGGCGAATTTTTTACCCCTCCAAATTTTTCTGCAACTTTTTTTGTGGAAAAATTTTGCCGTGAATGCTTATCGGCAGACTGTCAGTCGAATATGATTGACAAAAAAATTGCGCCTTCCTGAGTGTCGCCGTTTTTGCATATTTGGCGGAAAATGCCTACTTTTGTGCATATTCATTGAATATTAACAATCTTAAAAACAAAGCACAATGTCTCTTTCTTCATTGACAGCCATTTCGCCTATCGACGGCCGCTACCGCAGCAAGGTCGAGGCTTTGGAAAATTACTATTCGGAGTACGCCCTAATCCGCTATCGCGTAAAAGTTGAAATTGAATATTTTATCGCTCTTTGCAATCTCCCGTTGCCGCAACTCAAAGGCGTCAACGCATCGCTTTTTCCTGCCTTGCGCGACATCTACGGCAAGTTTTCGGTCGACGATGCGCAGCGCGTGAAGGACATCGAGAGCGTCACCAACCACGACGTGAAGGCTGTGGAATACTTCATCAAGGAGCAGTTCGACAAACTCGGCCTGGCGGAGTTCAAGGAATTTATCCACTTCGGACTCACGTCGCAGGACATCAACAACACTTCGGTGCCGATGCTCATCCGCGACTCTATCCACGAAGCCTATCTGCCGCTGCTCGGCGAAATGATCGACTTGCTCAACAAATATGCCGATGAATGGAAGGACATCCCAATGCTTGCCAAGACACACGGACAGCCTGCTTCGCCTACGCGCTTGGGCAAGGAAATCCGTGTGTTTGCCTATCGCCTCGAGCAGCAGGTGAAACTGCTCAAGCAGGTGCCTGTAAGCGGCAAGTTTGGCGGCGCTACGGGCAACTTCAACGCTCACCGCGTGTCGTTCCCCGACTACGACTGGCGAGCATTCGCCAAGAAGTTCCTCAACGAGAGTCTCGGCATCGAGCGCGAGGAGTGGACCACTCAGATTTCAAACTACGACAACCTCGCCGCCTTGTTCAACTCGATGGCGCGCATCAACACGGTGATGATCGACCTCGACCGCGACATGTGGCAATACATCTCGATGGAGTATTTCAAGCAGAAAATCAAGGCAGGGGAGGTCGGCTCTTCGGCGATGCCGCATAAGGTGAACCCAATCGACTTCGAAAACTCTGAAGGCAACCTCGGACTTGCCAACGCCATCCTCGGCCATCTTGCCAACAAGTTGCCGGTGTCACGCCTGCAGCGCGACCTTACCGACTCTACTGTGCTCCGCAATGTGGGCGTGCCTTTGGCGCACATGCTCATCGCGCTCCACAGCACCTTGAAGGGTCTCCACAAACTGTTGCTCAACGAGTCGGCAATCAGCCGCGACCTCGACAACATGTGGAACGTGGTTGCCGAAGCAATCCAAACTATCCTTCGCCGCGAGGGATACGAGAAGCCTTACGAAACGCTGAAGGCGCTCACCCGCACCAATGAGAAGGTGAATGCGGAGAGCATCGCGCGCTTTATCGACACTCTCAACGTGAGCGACGCTGTGAAGGAGGAACTGAAAGCCATCACCCCACACAACTATACCGGCTTCTAAAACCGGAGGATTTTGGTGCATAATTAAAAAGAATGTTAAAATCAATAAATGGATTTAATCTTTTTAATTATGCCCTTTCCAGTTTGGAAAAAATAACGTTACTTTGTCAATGGAATTATGAATTAATTTATTTGTTACGATCTACAAGTCTAAGAAATATTAAGTCATTGACCAATAGCATATTTTAGTGAATAAAACGCCGAGAGGCAGTATGTGAAAAATTAATAATTTGTTTTACTATGGAAGAGAACAAAAAGCCGAAAAGAAGACGAATCGGTGAATCTCAGGAAATGGGTGCTGAAAACGGGCACTTCGAAAAAGTAACTTACAGTCCGAAAGCTGCATTCGTGTCGGGCGACGCTGCTCAGGCTCCGTCTGCATCGGACGATAACGGCAACGAGGCGGGCTCCCGTCAGGATTACCACAAGCCAAGCTACAACTCGCAAAGCAATTACAACAACTACGACAACAATTATCGCCAGGGCGGCTACAACAATCGCCAAGGTGGCTATAATAATCGTCAAGGTGGCTACAATAATAACCGTCAGGGCGGCTACAACAACCGTCAGGGTGGCTACAATAACAACCGCCAAGGTGGCTACAACAACCGCCAGGGTGGCTACAACAACTACAATAACCAGCAGCAGGGCGGCTACAACAACCGTGGCTACCAGCAGGATGGCGGCTACCAGCAGGAAGGCGGCTATCAGCAAGAGGGCGGCTACAACAACAACCGCCAGGGTGGCTACAACAACAACCGTCAGGGCGGCTACAACAACAACCGCCAGGGTGGCTACAACAACAACCGTCAGGGTGGCTACAACAACCGCCAGGGTGGCTACAACAACAACCGACAGGGCGGCTACAACAACAACCGTCAGGGTGGCTATAACAACAATCGCCAGGGTGGCTACAACAATAACAACCGTCAAGGTGGCTACAACAACAACCGTCCGGGCGCAAGTTTCAACCGTCAAGGCGGACAGCGCTTCACTCCGCGTCCAAAGCAGATTATCTACGACGTGCCTGAGGTTGATCCAAACGAAGAAGTACGCTTGAACAAGTTCATGGCCAATGCGGGCATCTGCTCGCGTCGCGAGGCCGACGAACTCATACAGCAGGGTCTTGTAAAGGTCAACGGCACTGCAGTGACCGAACTCGGCACAAAGATCAAGCACGACGACGTGGTTGAATACAACGACAAGGTGGTTACACTCGAAAACAAGTGCTACATCCTTCTCAACAAGCCGAAGGATTGCGTCACTACAAGCGACGACCCAGACGGACGCCTCACAGTGATGGACATCGTGAAGAACGCTTGCAAGGAGCGCATCTATCCTGTAGGTCGTTTGGACCGCAACACAACTGGCGTGCTCTTGCTCACCAACGACGGCGACCTCGCTTCGAAACTTACTCACCCTAAGTTCGTGAAGAAGAAAATCTATCAAGTGTGGACCGACAAGGACATCGCTGAGGACGATATGCAGCAACTTGCCGACGGCATCGAACTCGACGACGGACCAATCCACGCTGACGCCATCAGTTACGTCAACGACCACGACAAGAACCAGGCCGGCATCGAAATCCACTCGGGCCGTAACCGCATCGTGCGCCGCATGTTTGAGTCGCTGGGCTATCGCGTAACGAAACTCGACCGCGTTTACTTCGCAGGCCTCACCAAGAAGAACCTGCCTCGCGGACGCTGGCGCTACCTCACTCAGGAGGAAGTTAACTTCTTGAAACAGGGCTCTTTTGAATAATTAGAAACGCTGATAATAAATACAGAAAATGAAACGTACAAAAATATCAGAAATCTGGGCTCCTGAACTGATCGGAACCGACGTATGCGTCAAAGGCTGGGTGCGCACCCGCCGAGGCAACAAGCACGTGCAGTTTGTTGCGCTCAACGACGGCTCCACCATCAAGAACCTGCAGATTGTCTTCGACATGGAGAAATTCTCCGACGAGCAATTGAAACCTATCACAACTGGAGCAAGCATCCACGTTGAGGGCAAATTGGTCGAGTCGCAGGGCAAGGGTCAGACAGCGGAAGTTCAGGCTGAAACTCTCGAAATCTACGGCACTGCCGATCCTGAAACATATCCTTTGCAGAAGAAGGGCCACACGCTGGAATTCCTTCGCGAAAAGGCTCACCTCCGTCCGCGCACCAACACCTTCGGTGCTGTGCTCCGCATTCGCCACACATTGGCTTATGCCATCCACAAATTCTTCAACGACAGAGGTTTCTTCTATCTCAACACTCCGCTCATCACTTCGAGCGACTGTGAGGGTGCTGGCGCTATGTTCCAGGTGACAACGCTCAACCTCAACGACCTCCCTAAGGACGAGGACGGAAAGGTGGACTACTCTCAGGACTTCTTTGGCAAGCCTGCGAGCCTCACCGTTTCCGGACAACTTGAGGGCGAACTCGGAGCAACCGCTCTCGGTGCCATCTACACGTTCGGCCCTACTTTCCGCGCTGAAAATTCCAACACTCCGCGCCACTTGTCGGAGTTCTGGATGATTGAGCCTGAGGTTGCCTTCAACGACATCAACGACAATATGGAACTGGCTGAGGACTTCATCAAGTACTGTGTTAACTA
>CAVAOU010000178.1:0-4199 GCA_963590085.1 Senegalimassilia sp.
AGCCTGGGCGTAGAGGCATCGCTTACCTACCGTCCCGTCGAACGGCTCATCCTCAATGCAAGTTACGGCTACACCAACGCCAAGTTCATCGAGTTCAACAACGGCAAAGAAGACTACGCCGGGCGCTATATCCCCTACGCTCCGCAAAACACAATTTTCGCTTCGGCATCCTATCTGATTCCGATACACAGCAAAGCATTGCGCTACATCTCGCCGCTCGTCTCCACTTCGGGCATCGGCAAGATTTACTGGAATGAGGCAAACACGATGTCGCAGAACCTTTATTTTAAGTTAGATGCGAGTCTGAAGTTCTCATTTGCAAAATTTTCCGTAGATTTGTGGACAAAAAATTTGACTTCGACGCAGTATTCCACGTTTTATTTCGTTTCTATAAAACACGAGTTCCTGCAACGCGGCAAGCCCGTGCAGTTTGGAGCCACACTGAGAGTAACAATTTAAACAAACTATAATAAGAGATGAAAAGACTACTTTCAATTTTCGCCGTAATGGCAATGGTACTGTCAATGCAGTCGTGCATCGGCAGCAGCGACACCCCTGACTACAACCAGAGCATCTCGCTCAAGGGCTACAACCACGTCACCGACATCACCAGCAGCACCGACAACAACATTCGCCTCAAGGCTGCTAAATACAACTTCGGCATCAACATGACCAACAACACCATGGACATTGACATCACTGGTGCCTTCGACGCAAGCGGCGACGAGACTACATTGTATCTCAAGAACATCAAATTCACATATTCTGCAACCACAGGTTTCACCTTCTCACTCGCAGAAGCGACTCCTACTTCAAGCGACGGCACAGAGCACAAATTGACCAGTCTCAAAGGCAATATCACCCAATGGGCTATCGTAAGTTCCGACCAGGCATCATATTTCTTCATGTCGTTGCTCCAAATCAGTTACACGCTCGACAGCAAATACGATGTGTTTGCCACAATCGAAACTTCAACCGGCACATCGCCTGAAGTACTGTTCACCAACTGCAGCACAACGACTACAGCAGAGAGCGTATCGCCGTTCAGCACTACAGTCACTACCTACATGATTACATTCAACTCGACCACATCGGCCAACGTGACACTCCGCAGCGCACAATTCTCGCAGCGCATGCCACAGACATCGATGGTGTTCCCGAACGTTCCTTTAACGCTGACAAAAGACGGCTACGTGCTTAAAGCAGCAGAGATTACGCCGACCATCAACGACACTCCGATGCCAAGTTACAAGATTTCGAACTTCAAGTTGGAGGCTACAAACAAAGGTACTGTTGCCAACACGTCATTCAACTGCACAATCAGCGACGTGCTCTACACTGTAAAAGGCTACGGCACAATGAAGGCAAAGAGTTCTACCTCTGACCAATAAACGGAGCATCTAATCTCTAAATAACCCGGAGCCGACATCTTCATCAAAAGAATTTGTCGGCTCTTTTGTTAATAAATCTTGTTTGATGGTTCTTTTTACAAGAAATTTGGAATTTTCTGCAAAATAATAGTACCTTTGAACCATAATATTATGCTCAACAACGATACTGATATAGTCAATAGGCTTCATGATCCCAAGCAGTGCCACCAGGCATTCACCGAGATCATCAAAACCTACAGCGAACCGCTCTACTGGCAGATTCGCCGTATGGTTGTGAGCCACGACGATGCCAACGACCTCCTGCAAAACACCTTCCTGAAGGCATGGACAAGCATTGACAACTTCCGTGGCGATGCCAAACTGTCGACGTGGCTATACAAAATCGCCATCAACGAGTCAATCACATTCATCAACAAGGAGAAGCAGAAACAAAACATCTCGATCGACGACGATGACTCATTTCTTGTCAACACCCTCGAAAGCGACGAATGGTTTGACGGCGACGAAGCGAAACTGTTGCTGCAGAAAGCCATTGCCACCCTACCGGAGAAGCAACGGCTGATATTCAACATGAAGTATTTCGACGAAATGAAATACGAGGACATGTCGGAGATTCTCGGCACGTCGGTGGGCGCCCTGAAGGCCTCCTACCACCATGCCGTAAAAAAAATTGAACTTTTTTTCAATCAGAATTAAACCTTCCGGCAAAAAACAAGTCAAAAGGGTACTATGGACAAAAAAAGCGACATATTGACGAAATTAGGCAAAGATTCAGGATTCAAAGTTCCGGAAGGCTACTTCGCTGATTTTGCGGACAAGATGGCCAACTCATTGCCTGAGCGTGAACTTCCGAAGGTAATCAAACCGACACGCTGGATGCGCATCCGTCCGTATGTATATATGGCGGCTATGTTTGCAGGAGTGTGGTGTATGCTGTACCTTTTTCAGGACTTGTCAAAGCGCAGCGGCGCAACAAGCACCGACGGGCAGTTTGCCGAAGCAATGAGCGACCCACAAATGTGGAACGAACTCGAGAAGTCAGGACAAGTATCCGATGCAGATTTGATGGATCTTATGAATGACTCAAACATTGAGTTTGACACCACAGTGAACTAAAACCAAGTAACAATGATTCGCAAATCAACACTTGTAAGCCTACTGATAGCCACCATCCTGCTGCCGGCAATGCTGACTGCGCAAAACTCCAGCGCACAACGCACTCGCTGGATGGAGCAAATCAGGAAAAGCAAATTTGAATTTTTCACAAAAGAACTTAGCCTAACAAAGGAGCAACAAACTAAGTTTCTGCCCCTTTATGAAGAGATGGAAGCGTCCATCTACAAAGCAAACAACGAAACCGAACAATTGCTGAAAAAGACGGCTGAGAATACCCGTGCAACCGACACTGAATACGAGGCCACGGCTACTGCTGCTGCAAAAGCGACTTTGCGACAGGGAGAAATAGAACTTGAATACTTCAACAAATTCAGCAAAATACTGAGCAAGAAGCAGTTGTTTCTGCTCAAACAAGCCGAAGACAAATTCACGCAATATCTGCTGAAGCAACGGCGAAAACAACAGTAAGTCTTTTTGTAAGCAACAATTTCAAAAGCGCCTCTTGCAACAAATGCAGAAGCGCTTTTCTGTTTTTAAAAACTACACACACGGCACGATGAACAAAATTATCAAAACCATGGCAATAGTATCAGCCATAGGAATCAATGCTATGGCAAAAGCACCCGATTTCCGATATCCGGAGACAGTTATCAATGAGGCAACAACTCAAATTGAGAAGGCGGAGAAGAAAGGCAACGACAAGTTGCTGATTGACGGAATGATACGGTTCTCACTGGCCAAAACAAGCATCTCTGGCGACAATCTGCCTGCCCTCACGGCGAGAGTGGACAGCATCGCCGTCAATGCAAAAGATGCCCGCACAAAGGCTCTGATGCTGGGCCTCGAAGGCGACTTGCTCGTTGCAGCCTACGAAAATGGCCAGTACAAATACAACCAACGGCAGAAGGCCGGCACCACGCGCGCAAAGGATATGCGGGAATGGAGCCATGAGGACTTTTGCGACCGCATCCTCGAGCTGTCGGAAGCAATGCTTGCCGACAGCGCCAAACTGCTTTCCACGCCAGTGGGCAAATACCGCGAGATTATCCAGCAGTCGGAAGTGCTGCCGGAGTTCATGCCAACACTCTACGACATGCTCGCCCACCACAGCATTAAGCAAATCGAGTCGATTGCGGGCTACGACGATAATAAAGAGGCGAAACGGCGCATCGACGGCATCTATACCTCGCTGTTGTCGAGCCACAAGGAGGGCGATGCCGCATACATCTACAGCCTCCTCAGCAGCATCCCCTATAGACCCGATGAAGAAACCATCGAAGAGTTAAAGGAACTGGCAAAAAAATATGCCGACAGTCCGTACTCAGTCGAGATTCTCAATAAACTGAGGCATAGTGCCAACGACGATGCCGAGGTGGTGAAGATGATGCGCCACGCCATTGTGCAACACTCATCCTACCCTCGCATCAACGCATTGCGCAACTGTCTGAATTCCGTCAACCAGCAAAAAATCCATGTCTGGAATTCCGAATTGGCAAATTCAAGGAATCCCATTACCTTGCACTTCTCCAACAAGAATGTCGACAAGGTAAAGGTCACGGCTTACGCCTTGCCATTTGATTTTCCCAACGAGCGTGATTCAATCAAGGCCATACGCCGATACAGCATTGCCAAGGAAGTGACCTACACCCTTGACAACAGCAATGACACCACCGTCGAGTTTCCGGCATTGCC
>CAVAOU010000179.1:0-4195 GCA_963590085.1 Senegalimassilia sp.
GCTATGCGGTCGTGGCCGAGCGTGTTAGGAGTAGTGTAGTCGATGGTCAGCGGCATCGGCAGGCGCTCGTCGAGCATATAGGTGCGCACACCCTTGTCAGTGAGCAGTTGCTCTATCTGCCGGTCGTTGCCCACCACCGACGAGTATATGGCCTTTGCCACGGGATATCCCTTGAGCACCTTGTCGATGTCGGCTCCCGTGAGGTTGTCGAAGCGGCACGACCGCAACAACTTCTCCCCCGCAAAAAGCGACACCTTGGCCGACGAATTGCCTTGGTCTATTGTCAGACTCAAATCCATTTTACGGACAAAAATACTAATTACTACTCAATTAACCGTTTGTTTTTAGAGCCTTTTGCTTGTGCGGCTGATATTTTAATGATTTTTATCGACCACACTGCTCTTACTCTTTGCTACAATTCCTTCAAGTTCTTGTCCTTGCGGAGTTGACGGTCAATCATAAACGATGAGAATATCTGCACCACCGCGCCTGCCGTCAGGAAGCCCAGCCACGTTCTGTGGTAGGGGTCGGAGAAGATGAACAGCGCCGAAATCAGGTAGCACATAGCCGACCAGAATTCGAGGGTGAAGAGCCGGCGCACGCGCAGGCTGAATTTCATCTTGCGGCGCGATGCGCGCTGGAGTATGCGCACCACCACAATCATCACTGCCGCTACAGCGAAAAGGTAGCGGAACCACGGCGCCTTGACGTCGACCAGTGGCAAGAATGCCGTGAGCAACAGTATAATCATGCCCACCGACAGAAGTATGTTGTAAAGTCCTTCTCGTTTCATTTTTTTCGAGTTTCGGGTTTATTCGTTAACAATGTAGAGGTCCTCGTTGTCGCGCTTCATCTGGTACTCCTCCCTCACGATGCGCTCCGTGGTCTCGGGGTCGCTGTTGAGGTCGTGGAGGCGCTGCTTATAGACGGCGCACGAGTCGTCGCACTCCTTGATCTGCGCCTTGAGGTCGCGTATCTGCGAGTCGTACTCCATCACCTTGAAGTAGTTGTAGTCGGAGAAGAAGGTGACATACACGGCATAGCAAACCACCAGCACGAAGAAGATGTTGAAGTGCTTTGCCTTATCCTTTATTTTTGCTATCAGCCCCATAAGTCAATCAGATGTTTGTTTGTCAATCTTCCAACAGGTCTGGGCGCAACTCGCGGGTGCGCTTTATCGCCATCTCGTGCTTCCAGTCGTCGATGCGCGCCTGGTGGCCTGACAGCAGCACGTCGGGCACGCGCCAGCCCTTGTATTCTGCTGGACGGGTGTAGACCGGCGGCGCAAGCAGGTTGTCCTGGAAGGAGTCGCTGAGCGCCGACTGCTCGTCGCCGATGGCACCGGGAATAAGCCGCACGATGGCGTCGGTGATTATCGCCGCCGGGAGTTCGCCCCCGGTGAGCACATAGTCGCCAATCGTGATTTCGCGGGTGATGAAATGTTCGCGGATGCGGTAGTCGATGCCCTTGTAGTGTCCGCAAAGGATAATGAGGTTTTCCGACAGCGACAGCGTGTTGGCCATCTTCTGGTCAAACTTCTCGCCGTCGGGCGTCACGAAGATCACCTCGTCGTAGTCGCGTTGCGCCTTCAAGGCGCTGATGCAGCGGTCTACGGGCTCTATCTGCATAACCATACCGGCCTCGCCACCAAACGGATAGTCGTCGACGTGGCGATGCTTGTCGAGGCTGTAGTCGCGGAGGTCGTGAACCACGATTTCCGCCAGCCCCTTGTTCTGAGCCCTTTTGAGAATCGAACAGTTAAGCGGCGACTCAAGCATTTCCGGCAGAACTGTTATAATATCAATGCGCATTGTGGCGCAAAGTTACTCACTTTACACCTAACCGCAAAAAAAATCGCCCAAAGAGCAACCATCCCCACCCTAAATGCCACCTGCAGAAAGCGCCTCATCGACAATCCCCAGCACAAGCCCGCCAGCAAAAAGTGCCTCATCGAGGCGCAATGTCTATAACCCCACGGCTTCAGCCTGGGGCTGGGTCTGCATATAAAAAAAATGCGTGCTGTAAGTACGCCACCGCACCAACTATGCCATCACGCCCCTGTAGCGCCACTTACAGGGCGCAAATTGTTGAGTATCGGCCATCCCCAGGCTGAAGCCTGGGGTTATCGATACGGCGTCCCGACGGGACGCTCTCCATCACCGCCCTAGGCACCAGCAGACTCGAGCATTGCCTCTACGCTTGAGGTGTCGACAGGCTGCGATTTGCGAAGAGCGCCGCTGCGAGCCTCCTTTATTGCAGCGACAGTCTCTGCATTAGGCTCGTTGTAGGCTACATCGAGCAAAATGCAATCAACGTAGTTGTTCAGACTGCGGTGCTCGCGTTTTGCCAGTTCTTTCAGTCGGTCAACCAAATCGGTATTGAGCCGAAACATTGTGGCTTTTTTGGTGGATATGGCTGTATTCATAATGCTATCATTTATATTGCATATATATTGCGTTTATACATCAAATCCAAATTTCCTCCTCTCTTTTATTCGTAAAGTTCGAGGGTGGCGGTGAGGAGGTGGTGGAGTTCGTCGGCGACGGACTGCGGACTTATAACCTTGACCCACTGGGCATTGAGGAGGAGGTTGCCGATGAAGTCTGACGAGGGGCGGACCGTCATCTCGTAGTCGGTCCAGCCGTCGCCTTCGGCTATCTTCCGCTGCGAGGCGTGGAGCGGGAGGTCGCGCAGGGCAAACCGCGCCCAGTCGTAGGCGCGCACCACAATGCGCTGCGCCTTAATCTCCTCGCTGCGGTAAACGCCGTAACAGTCGCTGAAATAGGCGTTTGCGTCAAACTTGCGGTTGAATTTGAATTTCTTTTTGAGCATCTCGAGGCCAATGATGCGGTCGAACGACAGCACGCGCATCTGATCGCGCTCCGGTATGCGCACGAGCATATACCAGCGGCGGTGGTAGAGTTTCACGCAGTAGGGCTCCACCTCGTAGTGCTTCGCGTCGTTGTCGCGGCTCTTATACTTGCGGTAGTCCACCGCCAGCATCCGCGAGTGCTTCATCGCCTCGATGGCGGTCTGAAACATCGGACCCTCGGAGGGGATACTCTCGAGGATTATGCGATCCTGCACGCTGCGATTTTCGGCGATGATGTTATTGATTGATAGTGTGTTGGCCATCCAACTCTGCACGCTGTTGGCGTTCATCTCGTCGACGTTCGTGATGCTGTAGCGCCAGCCGTCGGCGCGCGAGCAGGCAATGCGGATGCCAAACACGTCCTCGATGTCGTCGCGGTAGCGGTTGAACGATGTGCGCGGCATCGGGTTGCCGTCGAAGAGCGACGACCGTTGCCACCGCTCGCAGATTTCGTCGAGGGTGAGCGGGCCGAAACGCAGTAGCGTGTCGACAAGCCAAACGTAGGTTTTGAAGATTTCTTTGTGTCGCATGATAAAGGTCAGTAATTCCCCGCAAAGTTATAATAAAACGCAAAACTACACCATCCGTCGGACAAAAAATGGGCTTTGCCGAGAATTTTGCACTACCTTTGCCATCAGGTTATGGAAACCGCGAAACTATCATACATAAAGCACTATAAAGGCACTCTCCGCCTCGGCATTCCCCTCTGCATCGGGCAGGTGGGCATAATCCTCGTGGGGTTTGCCGACACGATAATGGTGGGACGCTACGGCACGGGCGACCTCGCTTCGGTGTCGTTTGTCAACAACGTGTTCAACCTCGTTGTCATCACTCTCCTGGGATTCTCCTACGGCATCACGCCGATAATCGGCAACATGTTCGGCCGCGGCGACACTGACGGCATAGGCTACAAGTTACGCAACGCGCTCACTGCCAACGTGGTGCTCGCGCTGCTGCTCACTGCCGTCATGGGCACGCTCTATTTCTTCGTCGACCGTCTCGGGCAGCCGGCGGAACTCCTGCCAATCATCCGTCCCTACTACCTCGTTATTCTGGCGTCGATGGTCTTTGTGGCCATCTTCAACGCCTTCCGTCAGTTCACCGACAGCCTCATGCGCCCGTCGGTGGGAATGTGGATACTGCTCACGGGCAACACCGTCAACATCGTGTTCAACTATCTGCTCATCTACGGCAAGTTGGGCTTCCCCGAACTGGGCGCCCTCGGCGCTGGCATCAGCACGCTGGGCTCGCGCATACTGATGGTGGTGATCTTCATCGCCGTACTGCTGCGCGGCAAGGCTTATGAAAGCATCCGGCGGTCGT
>CAVAOU010000180.1:0-4192 GCA_963590085.1 Senegalimassilia sp.
GCTTCAGTTTGGTAGATGCCCACAACTTTGTAGCCGTAGAATGAGTTCATCTCTTCGCCGACCATGTTGACAGTCTTGCCACCCTTGATGATCGACTTGCCGCCGAGGTCGCGTACCTCATTCTTCAGGTAAGAGAGGTTTGCGCCAATATGATATGAAAAGTCTTTGTTTACGCGGTCGCTCCAAGTGAGTGAAACATCGAAACCTTGGTTGAGAATCTTACCGTAGTTGCCGGCAAGAGTTGTGTTCTCAAACGAGATGAGCGGTGAAATCACAGCGTGGTTGGTCATGCGGTGGAAGTAGTCAGCATCGAGTGTCAAGCGGTTGCGGAGTGTAGAAAGGTTGAAACCTGCGTTGATTTCATCTACAACCTCCCATTGCAGCCAGCTGAAGTAGGTTGTGTTCTGGTAGCCAGGGATTGTGGTGTTGCCATACACGCCCGATGCGCTGTTGCCTGTCGTGATTGAAGCGAAACCGTCGCTTGCTGCCACGTGGTCGTTACCGAGTTTACCCCAGCTTGCACGGAGTTTCAAGTAGTCGATGGCTTTCTGCTCTTTCATGAATTCCTCTTCGCTGATTACCCAAGATGCACCAACTGATGGGAAGTAGCCCCATTTCTCTTGATACTTCGAAGAACCGTCGGCACGCATTGTGAACATGATGTAGTACTTGTTTGCGTAGTCGTAGTTCAAACGAGCGAAGTAGGAGAGTCCGCGGTAGCGTGTGCCGTCGTCGCCGAGGGTGATACCTGTTGTGCTGCCTTGGCTGAGATACTGATAAGCGTCCTTGCCTTCAGGTACGTTAGGCGCTGAGCCCCACAGATATTTGTACTGCTCTTGGCGCATTGACAAGCCGACCATTGCACCGAAGTTGTTCTGGCCGTATTTGTCCTTATAGGTAAGAGTGTTGTCCCAGATTGAGTTGCTGTACTGAGTGTTGCTCTTTGTAAGGCTTGTTGCCGAGTTCTGCTGCCAGCTGCTTACGTAGTAGATAGGAGTGAACGTCTTGCCGTTTGTGTCCTGGAAGTTGTAGTTCACGCTTGTCTTGAAGTTCAACTTGTTAGGCAAGATGTTGATTTGGGCATAGAAGTTGGTCATAAACTGCTTTGCCTCGTTCTTCGAGTCGTAGTAGTTGGCTGTTGCAACTGGATTGTAGAAGTTTGATGTATAGCCGATTGTGCCTGGCGATGCATATTGCTCAGGTTTCGACTCTGTGTTGGTTGTGTCGTAAACTGGGTAGAGTCCAGGAGCGTTGAATGCCTGTTGCCATGCGGTGTTGTTAGGAAGCACCTGAGTAGACTGGCTGAACACGCCGTTGAAGCCTACCTTCAACCATTTCGTTGCATCGTAGTCGATGGCAGCGCGGAAGTTGAGGCGCTTGTAACTGTTGTCAACGTCCATAATACCATCTTGGTGCAGGTAACTTACACCCAATGAGTAGGTGGCTTTTTCGCCGCCGCCGCTGATGCCCACGCTGTGGTTGGTCATGAATGCAGAGCGGAGGAGTTCCTTATACCAGTCGGTGTTTGAACCGAATGTCCAGTTGTGGAAGTCGGAATCAGCGTAACTGCCGCCGAACTTGTCGATAGACGACTTGATGACAGGCACATACGCGTCGTAGTTTGCTTCGAGAAGCATAGTTGCATATTCCTGCGAACTTGCCATCTTAAGCACGTTTGTCGCTTTCTGCACGCCGAAGTAACCGTCGTAGGTGATTTGTGCCTTTTGGTTCTTCTGGCCTTTCTTTGTAGTGATGAGGACAACGCCGTTGGCTGCGCGCACACCATAGATGGCTGCTGCCGATGCATCCTTGAGGATTGTCATGTCCTGGATGTCGTCGTTGTTGAGGAAGTTGATGTCGTCGTAGAACATGCCGTCGACTACATACAATGGTGACGAGTTGGCAAATGAGCCTGCACCACGGATGCGTACTGTTGGGCCTGCACCCGGAGTACCGCTGTTGATTACGTTCACGCCGGCTACCTTACCTTGAAGGGCTGCCATTGGCGACGATGACGGAGTGGACTGGAGGTCGGCTGCCTTTACCACTGTGATAGGAGAGGTGAGGTCCTTGGCCTTGGCTGAACCGTAGCCGATTACCACAACATCCTCAAGCATCTGAGAGTCGTCCTTCAGGACAACACCCTTTACTTCCGATGCTTTCACTGTGATGGGTTGCATACCCAAAAATGAGATTGTTACTTTGGCATTTGGGTCAACGTCATTGAGAATGAAGTTGCCGTCGATGTCCGACACTGCGGTTTTGTTGGTTCCATTAACCTTGACAGTGGCTCCGATTACGGGTTGGCCTGAACTGTCAAACACGCTACCTTTCACCACCTGGTTCTGGCCGAATGCCAGTTGGGCGGCGAATGCAGTGCCTAAAAGAAAAAGCGCATTTTTTTTCATTTTCTTTGATTAGTTTATGTTAGGTTGAATTAAAAAATTCGTTTTAAGTGTCAAGTTTTGTGCCCTCGTCGGGCGTTAGTCCAACCGGGGGTGAGCCGGTAAGTTTTTCTGGTCGCAAAGTAAAATCGGTTTTAATTCGTTCACAAATCAACCACTACTTTTTAACTACGATTATGTTGTATAACACTACGATATTACTACGACGCATTGAAGCAATGCGTTAATCCATAGCACTTTGCGTTTGCAATAGGCAAAATCTTAATTTTTGTTCTTTTTCGCTATAAATTTTTTACTAAATTTGCATCGGTTTACCTAACGACTACCCTATGAAATCTATATATCTACGCTTTTTTCTAACCATTGTTACCCTTTTGGGGGCTCTCGTTGCAAGTGCGCAACAGTTTGTCCCGATTACTTCTCACTACACATCGTTTGACTATCGGATGGGCATGCAAAACTGGTCGTGTACCCAGGACGGCGACGGAACAATGTACTTCGGCAACAATAACGGACTGCTGTCGTTCGACGGCTATGAGTGGCAGTCGACCCTTCTCCCGAGCCGCGGCATCGCCCGCTCGGTGTTTGCCGACGGCAACCGCATCTATGTTGGATCCTACACCGATTTCGGCTACTTCGAGCGCGACTCCATCGGCGCGATGCGCTACACGTCGCTATTGCCCAAGAACTTTACGAGCCACAACGATGAAATCTGGAACATTCTCAAGGACAGTCGCGGACGTATCTGGTTCCAGTCGTTCTCCTCTTTTTTCTGCTACGACGGCAAGCACGTGTCTACATATTACTATAAGGACTCGCTGCCGCTGTGGTTTTTTGCCGTGCGCGGTGAAATCTATGCGCAAATCATCAACGGAGACTTGTGCCGCGTGGACAACGGCCGCTTTGTAACAGTTGTGAAAAGAACCGCTTTTGGCGACGACCATGTGATGGGAATGCACCCCATTGGCAAGGACGCCGCGGTGCTTGGCACTTGCCGCCACGGCCTTTACCTTATGCGTGGTGGACAGGTTCAGCCGCTTGCCACCTCTGCCGATGCTCTCCTGCGGCAGGGCATCATCAACCGCACCGTAATGATTTCGCCGTCGGTAATCGTTGTGGGCACGATAAAGAACGGAGTTGTGGCGATCGACATCAACACGGGTGCGCAGTTGTGGCACTTCAACAAGCAGCATGGGCTGGGCAATAATACTGTGCTCGGACTATACCACGACCGCGGCGGAAACGTGTGGGTGGCTCTCGACAATGGTATCTCGCTTATCCACACTGGACTTCCGGTGACGGTATCGCTGATGGACGGCATCGGCATGGTCTATGGCATGGCTACTATCGACAATATGGCATACGTTGCCACAAACCAGGCTCTTTGGCAATGCAACTTGTCTACGGGAACACGCGCGCAGGTGCCTGGATGCGAGGACCAAAACTGGCATGTTGAACGGATTGGCGGAAAAATTTATGTGGGCAACAATTTAAGCCTGAAGTCAGTCGATGGGCTGAAAGCAACTGACCTTACTGTGCCTACAATGGGTATGGGCAGTACGGCGATACACGAATACAACCTTTTCGGTCAGCGTGCGCTTATCGAGTCGACCTACACCACCTTCCGCCTCTATAGGGATACGGGCAACGGATGGCAGTTTGTAAGCGAAATAAAAGGTTTCAGCGCTCCGGTGCGCGAGTTTGAGATTGACTCACGCGGGGTGATTTGGGCTTCGCACATGAGCAAGGGTATGTACCAACTCGAACTTTCGCGCGACCTCAAGCAG
>CAVAOU010000181.1:0-4191 GCA_963590085.1 Senegalimassilia sp.
GAGGGAGAGCGCCCCGTCGGGGCGCCGTATTGATAACCCCAGGCTTCAGCCTGGGGCAGGCTGACTATCAACAACTTGCACCCCGTAGGTGGTGCCACGGGGCGAAGGGAGCATAAGTTTGTGCTGTGGCGTACTTACAGCACGCAAATAATTGGTAATCGACTCTGCCCCAGGCTAAAGCCGTGGGGTTTTCAACATTGCGCCTTTACAAGGCGCTACGCCTACTCTATCACCTCCGGTGCGCTAACCTCGGATGCCGTTTGTCCGCCATCGCCGATGCTATCGCTGGTTTATTCCCCTTCACCGCTGCTCCCCTCTACGGCGGGTAAAAAATAATTCGCCCCTCGCGGGATGCGAGGGGCGAATCTATGGGGATATGTTAACCCGTTAGGTTAGCCTTTGTATTTCTTTACGATGATACAAGCGTTGTGTCCGCCGAATCCAAATGTGTTGGAGAGGGCTGCGTTCACTGTACGCTTCTGGGCTTCGCCAAACGTGTAGTTGAGGCTATAGTCAATTTCAGGGTCGTTGTCACCTTCCTCGTGGTTGATTGTAGGTGGCACGATGTCCTCTTCTACCGACTTCACGCAGAACATTGCCTCCAAAGCGCCCGTTGCACCGAGAAGGTGTCCGGTCATCGACTTTGTCGAACTGATGTTCAACTTGTTTGCGCTTTCGCCAAACACGTCCTTAATTGCTTTCACTTCCGACAGGTCGCCTACAGGAGTCGATGTGCCGTGAGCATTGATGTAGTCAATGTCGGATGGCTTCATTCCTGCGTCTTCGAGTGCATTGTTCATCACCAACTTTGCACCCAAGCCTTCTGGATGGGTTGCGGTGAGGTGATAAGCGTCTGCCGACATGCCGCCTCCGGCCACTTCTGCATAGATGTGTGCGCCGCGGGCAAGTGCATGCTCGAGTTCTTCAAACACAAGGCTTGCGCCGCCTTCACCCATCACAAAACCGTCGCGCGAACCGCTGAATGGGCGTGATGCGTGAGTTGGGTCGTCGTTGAGTGTCGACAATGCGTGCATTGAGTTGAAACCGCCTACACCGGCAGGATAGATTGCTGCCTCAGCGCCACCGGTTACCACTGCGTCAGCTTTTCCGAGACGGATGGTGTTGAACGCGTCGATAAGAGCGTGGGTCGACGATGCGCATGCCGATACTGTTGCGTAGTTCGGTCCGCGATAGCCGTAGGTCATTGAGATAAGACCTGCTGCCATGTCGGCAATCATCTTAGGGATGAAGAACGGATTGTACTTCGGTCCTTTGTCCTTGTTCATGGCGTAGTAGCCAGCCTCTTCTTCAAAGGTGTGCAATCCGCCGATGCCTGCTGTGAAGATAACGCCTACGCGGTCTTTGTTTAGGCCTTCAAATTCCTCAAGACCAGCATCCTTAACTGCCTCGCGGGCTGCGATAAGGCCATACTGTGCGTAGAGGTCATACTTGCGGACTTCCTTGCGGTCGAAATGGTCGGCAGAGTTGTAGCCCTTTACTTCACAGGCGAATTGAGTCTTGAATAAAGAGGCGTCGAAATGGGTAATAGGTGCGGCTCCGCTAACGCCGGCAAGCGCGTTTTTCCACGTAGTGGCTGCGTCGTTGCCGATTGGCGTGATTGAACCGATGCCTGTTACAACAACTCTTTTCAGTTCCATTAAGAAATATTATTTGTTAGCGTTTTCGATGTATGCGATTGCGTCGCCTACAGTCTTGATGCCTTCTGCTTGGTCATCAGGAATTGTGATACCGAATTCTTTCTCGAATTCCATGATCAATTCTACAGTGTCAAGTGAATCTGCGCCGAGATCCTGAGCAAATGTTGCTTGCGGAGTTACTTCTGACTCGTTTACACTAAGTTTGTCAACAATTATAGCCTTTACTCTTTCTGCAATTTCAGACATAATTTTTTAATTTTTAGATTAATAATTTTCTTTAGTTTCGTATTTTAGACTCGCAAAGTAAACAATTATTCTTCTAACTGAAAAATATTTAACACAAAAACAGCCCTTTTCTGCACAAAAAACCGACTTTTGTGCAAATTTTCACGCATTTTCGCGCGATTTTTCAGCCACTTTTGCCACCCATCGAGCAAAAAATCCGGTCATCGCCTCGTTGTCGTCGCGCATGCGTTCGGGATGAAACTGCACGGCAAGGATTTCGCGTTCGGGCCACTCGAGAGCCTCAACCACTCCGTCGACCGTGGTGCCGCTCACCGTCAGGTCGTCGGCCACGCGGTGCACACACTGGTGGTGATGGCTATTGGTGGGCAGAAACTGCGTGCCAAACAGGCTCTCCGCCATCGATCCGGCGGTAAACGCCACCTCGTGGGTCGCAACTTCGGTAGGCTCCGTCTGGTCGTGCTTGGCAAACTCGGCGCCCATCTGTGTGAGCATGTCTTGATAGAGCGAGCCGCCGAGCGACACATTGATTATCTGCAGGCCGCGGCAGATGCCCAGCACGGGGATGGCGCGCGCCATGGCGGCGTCGAGCAACTCGAGTTCGTAGACGTCGCGCTGCAGCGACACCCTTCCGAGCCCGGGGCGCGGCGCTTCGCGGTAGATTTGCGGGTCGGGGTCGCAGCCGCCCGTCAGCATCAGCGCATCGGGGCTTATGCGGTCGAGCCATTCGTCAATCTGCGAGCGCAACACGAGCGGCGGCATGACCACGGCAATGCCTCCGGCATCGGTCACCGCCTCAACATATTCCTGGCGCAGATTGGCGTGCTCCTGGGCGTCAACGTCGCACGAAAGCAGGATTACTGGTTTTTCCATTCTCTTCCTATATTATATAGGTACAAAGTTAACAACCGCTCGCCGGAATTCAAAATCAACCCCGCAAAAACCGAAAATCACCAAAATTGCACTACTTTTAGTGCAGTTTCACGCAAAAACTGCACTGTTTTTAGTGCAGTTTTAGAAAAACATTGCTATATTTGCGACATAATCATCAAAAAATCCTCGAGTTATGGAGCAACTACAAGCCACGTTTCACAAATTGCTTAGAGAAACAAGCACGGCATTCCACCGCTACATGTACGACCGCATTAATTGGGACGCACGGATGATTGGCCTCATGGGGCCGAGGGGCGTAGGCAAAACCACCCTCGTGCTGCAGCACATCAAGGAACGGCTGCCCGTCAACGAGTCTCTCTACGTGCAGGCCGAGGATTTTTATTTTGCCAGCCACCGACTCACCGAACTCGCCGATTCGTTTGCAAAACTTGGAGGCAAATATCTTTTCATCGACGAGATACACAAATACAAGGACTGGTCGAGGGAACTGAAACTCATCTACGACTACCACGCCGAGTTGCATGTGGTGTTTACGGGTTCGTCGGTGCTCGACATTGCAAAAGGCGCGTCCGACCTGAGCCGACGCGCCCTTATGTATGAGATGCAGGGGCTTTCCTACCGGGAATATCTCGAACTATTCCACGGCATCAAATTTCCACTGTGCACCATTCCGCAACTTCTGCAGCAGGAGGTGGCACTGCCCGACGGATTTTTGCCGCTACAGCATTTCTCCGACTATCTGCACTGCGGCTATTACCCGTTTGCCGACGGCGACATTGTCCAGTACATCCAGCAGGTGGTCAACGCCACGATAGAAACCGACATCCCGCAATATGCCAACCTGTCGGTGTCCGTTGCGCGCAAACTCAAGCGCCTGCTTGCCATCGTTGCCGAAAGCGCTCCGTTCAAGCCCAACCTGTCGCAGATTGGCGGACAGTTGGAGGTGTCGAGAAACAGCGTGGCCGACCTTTGCTCATATCTGGAAAAGTCGGGAATGATTGGCCAACTCCGGTCGGCGACTGGCGGAATCCAGGGTCTGGGCAAGGTCGACAAAATCTACCTTGACAACACCGCCCTCATCTACGCTCTTGGCAGGGAGAATGTGGAAATCGGCACTGTGCGCGAAACATTCTTCTACAACCAGGTCCGCACCGCTATGCCCGTTGTGGCTTCTCCGGTATCCGACTTCCTCGTCGACGACAAATACACATTTGAAGTTGGCGGAAAGAAGAAAAAGCAGCGGCAACTGCAAGAGGTGGACAACGGATACGTGGTCAAAGACGACATTGAAACGGGCTACGGCAACATCATCCCGCTGTGGATGTTCGGAATGCTATATTAGAAAGCAGAATCTACATATTGCTGCATTCTTCGTCGGCGGAGGTTAACACGGTTT
>CAVAOU010000182.1:0-4186 GCA_963590085.1 Senegalimassilia sp.
CCTTCTGGCAGAGCACTTACAGTCACTGTCATAGCGCCGTTGTAGTCGTCGGCGTCTACCTCATCGAACGATACTGTGTACCAGTCGTCGAGGCCTTCGCCTTCAACAGCCACGCTGTCGTCGCCCAATGAGTCCTTAACGCTGTAGTAAGAGTCGATCTTGAACTCTTTCTCGCCACCGGCTGCAGGTGCTTCAAATGCATCCTCATCGGTCAGGAACCATGCGTAGGTTGCGTCCCATGCGCCGTAGATACCAGTTGCTGCGCTACCGTCAGAGAACGAGAGGGCAGTGATGTTGATTTCATCAAGATTGCCGTCCTCGTCAGCAAGACGGATATAAGTAGGATAAGACTTGGTTACCTCTGAATCGAACTGATTGTAGAAGTTGAACGACTCGCCCTCTGCCATCTCGCCTTCGAACGCGATTACGGCATTGTAGTCAATCATGATTGGAGTTTCAACCTCGAGTTCGCCTTGAGTCTGTGTGAACTTGAATTCTGCAACAGGCACAGTTTCGCCATCGTCGACAATCTCCGAAGGGAGGCAAGTGGCTTTCGCCATTTCAACGTATGCCAATGTTTCAGGGTCAAGCATATAGATGGTTGCCGTCAACTTGCTGGCATCGGTCAACTTGTCGCCTTTCTGTACTCCAATCCATGCGCTGGAAACTACGAAAGGAGCGTCTGGTTTCGGGATGACGTATTCAAGACCGAGGCTCTTGTAGGTTGCGCCCATCAAACGTGTCCATGTTGCGTCGTGACCTTCGCCTGCACCGAAGATATTTACAGAGTATGCTAATTCAGCATCGTCGCTCTCCACGCGTGGAGTGTCGTAGAACACAGGATCGAAATTGATAATGTCGCCAGCGCTTGTCCTACTATAGATAGCGCCGCCATATCGTATTGCGTCGTGGGTAGAAACCGCTTCCGAAGTCTTTTTGCCCAATGTTACCTGCAACGATGGTGCGTCATAGTTTCCATAGCCGTAGGCCGGAGCCTCAAGTTCGTCTTCGTCTGACTCGAGTGCATCTCCTGTTTCTGGGTCAGGATAAGACCACTTTGATGTTTCATAGAGTTCTGAATCGTTGTCCCATGTCAACGATGTCTTGTAAGGAGCCAAACCGTAGTTCAACCAGTTTCCTGAGGCATCGGTAAGTGCATATCCTTCCTTAGAGTAGCCAATCTGGAACACGCTGCTTGGCGCTGCTATGGCTGCGTCTGGGACAGGAGCACCGACAAACACGTCGTCGAGAATCATCGACTCGCCGTCGATACCCACGTAGCGGAAGGCGAACTTCACGTTCTGTCCGGCTAATTCTTCAAGATTGACAGCCATTGGGTAATAACTGCGAATGAAAGACATTGCATCGTCCCACAACTCATCCTCCGTGAAGGACTTGGCGTGAGGCAACACGTCCCAAATCTTGGACCAGGTTGCGCCGTCGTCGACCGATACCTGCACCTCAAGTATATTGTTTTCAGCAGTGAAATCAAATGTTTCCGTGTTGAGCAACGTGAATGCAGGGCTGTAGTTCAACTCGAAGCAGAGATAGTCACCGCTCTTCACATTGACCGCCGGAGTGATAAGCCACTCATCTTGCTCCTCTGCTGGAGCAAATGTGTCGTAGTCCATCACTGACACCTGAATGCGTTCAGCAGCCTCGCCGCTGTTGGCAGGCTCGTAGGTGCTGCCGGTTATGCCTTCCCAAATCAAGGAAGTACCCTCCTCTACACTGGTGTGGGCAGGGTCGGTCTTCGACACTTGCGACCAGCCGGTAGGAATCCAGCCGCGGCTCTCGCCGTCGTAGTCCTCGAAGCCCTCGTATAATGTTGCACTTTCAGTATCGTCGTAGTACGATTTAGCCACACGGTTCTGTGGCACGCGAAGGCCGTTGTTCTTCACGCTGCCCTTTTGAAGCACTTTGTGGAGCATTCCGTCAGAGCCTTTCACAAGGTTGATTTTGGCACCGTTCTTCAAAGTTTTTGTCTTAACGACTTCAGCCTTTGCTGCGAGATTGGCTTTAAGTTTGTTAGCTACAACTTTGTCATTTTTTGTCACTGACATTGCAATGTTGCCAAGTGGCTGACGCGCTACCGGAGAAACAACCGTCGTTGCCGCAGCAACACCTGCCGTCATAACCATTGCCGAAAATAGTAAAGATTTTCTCATAATCCTATTTGTTTAAATACTTGTCGCAAATTTAAACGTTTTTCTAACAATTTGCAAGCAAATCTACCATTTTTTAAATTTTTCCTCACAAAAAGCAAATTCCGCCGCGAATTTCGGGAATAAAAAAAGAGCGGCCAAGAGGTCGCTCTTTCTTATTGTTGAGGTTTTAACTACTTAGAGTCGGAGTCAATCCAAAGCGGATTCTGAGTAACGGCACCACTAGTCAATGAAACCTGATCTGTTGGGATCGGGAATAGATATTGACGTTTCTCGAATACACGAGTGTGATTGAATGAACCGTCTACATAGTCGCCCTGCATATCTGGCTTAACTGTCGCTGCCGAAGCATTTGCACCCAAGAGGATGTTTGGATGCTGTGCGCTATCGAGGAGGTCAAGTTTGTGCCAACGGATAAGATCCCAGTAACGATAATCGTTGTCCATAATTAACTCACAACGACGGCAACGGCGAACTTCCCAAATGAGGCTGTTAACACCCATATTGTTTGCCGGGTCGTTCATCGAAGTGAGCGATGCTACAGTCTGGTTAGGAAGACCTGCACGAGCATACAGCTTGTTGAGAGTAAGGTCGAGGTCGGCATCTGTAATTGTTCCGAGTTCAGCCTTTGCCTCAGCATAGTTAAGGCATACAACTGCGCCCCAATACAAAGGAGCAGTAGTGTAGTTCTTGACTGTATTAACACGGTCATCAAGAGGCAACGAAGTGTTGTCGTACTTGCTTACGCCATAACCAGTTGAAGAAGTCATTGCCATTGAGCCTTCACGAGTCCAAGTCATGTCCTGATAGTAAACTACAGGGTCTGTAGTCTCAGCAAGACGACCATCGCGAACTGCAAGAAGTTTCTCGATTGAATACTCGCCTGCTTCATTGTATTCAGGAACATCTGAAGTGTTCTCAGAAGTTAACGCTTTAGGCTTGCCATCCTTGAACAAGTATGCGTCAAACGCGTCTTTTGTGATACCGCTAATCTTTGTTGAAGATGCAGTGTAGGCAATCAACGAGTGTTTGAAGTTGTCCTTGTCGTAGGCCTTCATGAAGATAATCTCGCCATTCTTCAAAGCATCATCGCGAACACTATTGTAGAGGGCACGATAACTTGAGCCAATAGGATATTTAGAGATGAGTTGCTCAGAAGCGCTTACACACTCTTGGAGATATTTCTTGGCACGAGTTTCATCGGCAGCATAACCGTTCTCATCTGCAGTACGGTATTTGCAGAAAGTACCTTCCCACAAGCAGATGTCGCTCTTGGCAGCCAAAGCGAGATCCTTGCTCCACACTTGCTTGCCGCTCTGTGTTGAGATTGTCGCAATTGCATAGTCAAGGTCGCGAAGCACTGAGTCCATAACCACGTCACGGCTTGTGCGCGGGCCATAGAGAAGACCTTCGTCAGTAACGTCAACCTTGTGGTCAACCCATGTTACATCGCCATAGCGTTTCACCAAAGTGAAGAACTGGAGCGCACGGTTTAAGCGAGCCTGACCCTCAAAGTTGTTGCGCTTTTCAGCAGCAAGTGTTGAGTTGCGCACGCCCTCAATGATTGACATGCAGTGACGGATATTCTGATACGGAGACGTATAGTTCGACGAAGATGCTGGAGCAGTTTTGTAATTCCATTCGGTGAATGAATTTCCAGCCTGGTCGTCGGAAAGCGTATGGAAATAGAAGTCACCGCTACCGCCGTTGTTTCCGTATCCAGTAAAGAAATTGTACATTGTGTTGCACTCTTGCTCAACAAGCGACTCGTTGCTCCAGAACTCTGCCGAGCTGACCTCGGAAGTCTGAGGATAGCGGTTGTTGTCGAGAAAATCGTCACAACTTGCGAGAGAAAGACTTGCAAGTGTGAAAATGCCTAATGCTATCTTAGTTTTCATTGTTTCTTGAATTTAGGAATTAGAATGTTACTTGCAAACCAAATGAATATGTACGCATCATAGGATCTGTACGACCGAATGTACCATTGCTATAAGAGTTGGTAGTTTTCCAAGTACCACCGA
>CAVAOU010000183.1:0-4179 GCA_963590085.1 Senegalimassilia sp.
CCTTGTCGATGCGCTGGCGCACTTCCTTGTCGTAGGCCACGATGTTGGCAATCTGCAGTCCGGCAATGTTGAAAGCCTTGCTCGGCGAGAAGCACGTGACCGAGCGGTGGAGAAACGCCTCCGACAGCGACGCGAATGGGGTGTATTCATATCCCGGATAGACCAGTTCGCAATGGATTTCGTCGGCCACCACCGTCACGCCGTTCTTTATGCAGATGTTGCCCAGGCGCGAGAGTTCGTCGCGGGTCCACACCCTTCCCACGGGGTTGTGGGGATTGCAGAGAAGCATCACCTTAGTGCGTGGGTCGGCAGCCTGCCGCTCGAGGTCGTCGAAGTCCATCTCATAGGTGTCGCCCTTGCGCAGCAGCGGACTCTGCACAATGTAGCACCCGTTGTTGCGGATTGACGAGAAAAAGCAGTTGTAGACGGGAGTCTGCACCAGCACATTGTCGCCCGGCTCGGTCAACGCCTTAATCACAGCCGAAACGGCAGGCACCACGCCCGAGGTGTAGAGCATCCACTCGCGGTCGATCGTCCAGCAGTGGCGACGGGCAAACCATGAGGTCACCGCGTCGTAGTATTCGTCGGGCACGCGCGTATAGCCGAAAATGCCGTGCGCCACGCGCCTCTGCAGGGCGTCGATGATGGCGGGCGCCGTGCGGAAATCCATGTCGGCCACCCACATCGGCAGCACGTCGGCATCCTCAGCGCTGTCCCACTTATAGGAATTTGTTCCGCGGCGTGGCACTATCTCGTCAAAATCGTATTTCATAGTCAAAAACGGTTACTTGTTTCTTAAAATCAACTGGCAGTCGGCAGGAGCCTTGATGTTCTGGTCAATCACCACGTCGCCGAAACTGTCGGCAACGATTCTGCCCGAACGCGGATTCTTCACGCCGCCGATGCCGCCGATGATGGTGGCGTCGACAGTGCTGTATTCAAACGCGCGGTCGCAAGCGGGGTCGAAGGTGCAATTCTCAAGCACGAGGTTGTCGGCGTAGCACAGCGGCTGCTCGCCCGAGATGTGGCAGTTCACCAAGCGCAGATTGCGCGAATGCCAACCAAGGTATTCGCCGTTGAGTTCGGAGTCGTAGACCGTCACGTTGTCCACCTCCCAAAACGCGTCCTTGGTGGTGATTTTGGCGTTGCGCACCTCCACGTTTTTCACATATTGGAAAACATACTTGCTGTCCGACTCCAGTCCGTCGACCACAATGTCGTGGCTGAACATAAACGGATAGGTGCCGCCGTGCAGGCGCAGATTCTTCGCGCGTATCGACGCGCAGCGCCAGAACACCTCGTCGGCATCCGTCATCTCCACGTTCTCAAGGTCGATGTCGGTCATCTCGCGAAACATCTTCGGAGCGTCGATGCGTGTGTCGGTCATCTTCAGGTGGTCGCAGTACCACAGCGCGCTGCGGCCGCCCACGGCAAAGTAGCAATCGGCTATCGTGAAGCCGTGCACGTGCCAAAACGGATAATTGCCCTCGAAGCGGCAGTTTGTAGCCACGATGTTGCTGCATTCCTTCAGCGCCGACTCGCCTTCGCGAATCACCACATTGTCGATGTGCAGGTTGTGCGACTCAAACAGCGGACGCTCGCCGCCAAACTCGGCATCCTTGATTAGTTTCATTGTCATATTGTTGTGTACAGTTGTCTCCATATTACAAAATTATATTGTTCCAGCGGCAGCGGCGCTACCCGAATCCACCATTCTTCTACCCTTTTTACTTGTCGGCAATCTTCAGCCAGCGGCGGAGCGAGAGGTGGCCGAGGAAGATGAGTCCGCGGAACGACAGTTCCACGCACATTGCAATCCACACGCCCTTCAGCCCGAGCGTAGGCGCGAGCCATGCCGCAAGCGTAAGGCGCACCATCCAGATGCTCAGGAAGTTCATCACGCACGGCTTCAGCGTGTCGGCAGCGCCGACGCACACGCCATACGCCACTATCGACGCGGCAAACATCGGTTCGGCGAATGCCTCGATGCGCAGCGCCATCGTGCCCAACTGGCGTATCTCTTCCACGGGGGTCATCATCCCGATAATCTCAGGTGCCGCCACATACATCAGCACGCCCATCACAGCCATCACAGCCATGCCCATGCCAACGGTAATCTTGGCAAAACTCCAAGTGAGGTCGCGACGGTGCGCCCCGACACTCTGTCCCACAAGCGTGGTCGCCGCCTCAGCAATGCCGTAGCCGGGCATATAGCAGAGGCTCTCCGCCGTGATGGCAAACGAGTTGGCAGCGATGGCAAAAACGCCGAGCGGCGCCACGATGGTGGTTATGGCAATCTGCGCGCTGCAGATCACTCCGTGCTCGAGTCCCATCGGGAAGCCGATTTTCACAGCCCTGCGCAGCGTCTTTTCCAAGCCAAGGCGCCAACCGCGCAGCGACGACAGTCGCAACTGCGAGGAGCGGAAGCGCAGATACCACATCAGCCACGCCACCACAATCGACTCCGCCAGGACGGTGCCCAGGGCGGCGCCCTCCACGCCCAATCCAGCGCCGGGCACGGTTAAGCCGATGCCGAAGGCCGACACGGTGCGGGTGGGGAAAATGAAGAAGAAATTGAGTATCACATCGAGGATGCACATCACCACGCCCGCCATACTCGGCACATGCATATTGCCAGAGCAGCGGAGCATGCCGCACGCAAGGAATTCCATCTGCAGCGCGGGCAGGAAGCACGAGATGATGAGGAAGTAGCGCGATGCGTCGTGCCTTATCTCCTCAGCGCCGCCAAGCCAATGGGGCAGCGGAAAACTGATGGCAGCGCCTATCGCCGCAATCACGAGGCTGAACGCCAGCACGGCTATCACGCCTTGGCGCATCACTCGGTTGGCGCCCTTCATGTCGTTGGCGCCGATGCGGTGGGCCACCTGCACGGAAAATCCCGACGCGGCAGCGCTGATCAGTCCGCCTAAGAGCCAAGTGGTGGTCGACACCAGTCCGATGGATGCGGAAGCATCCGCGCCAAGGCTGCCAACCATCGACGCGTCAATGTATTGCATCACTATCGACGACAACTGCGCTACCACCGACGGCACACTCAGCATCACCGCAAGGCGCACCTTCTGCCCCACGGTCATCGTCCGCCCGTCGCGAATCATCGCCAACAATTCTTCCGTTCTCGACTTGATGTTCATAGCGAATTGCAAAATCTGCGGCAAAATTAAGCAAAAATCACAGGCTTTTTATGTACTTTTGTGCCAAATGAAAAAGATTTTTTAGACATGGCGGGAATTGGAAAAACCAACGTGGCAAGATTGCTTGACCGCGCCAAAATCAAATATGAACTGGTGCCGTATGTGGTCGACGAAAGCGACCTCGGCGCTCAACACATTGCCGACCAGCTCGGTGAGGACATCAACCAGGTGTTCAAGACTCTTGTGCTGACCGGCGACAAGACGAAGCATTTTGTTTGCGTAGTGCCTGGCTGCGCGGAAGTGGACCTGAAGAAAGCCGCCAAGGTGTCGGGCAACAAAAAGGCGGAGATGCTCCACATGAAGGAACTGCTGCCAACCACGGGATACATCCGCGGCGGCTGCTCCCCTATAGGCATGAAGAAGCCGTTCCCAACGTTTTTCCACGCTTCGTGCCTCGACTTCGACTACATCTACGTGAGCGCCGGTGTGCGCGGACTGCAACTCAAAATCAGTCCGAAGGACCTCATCGGCTATGTGGGCGCCTCGACTGCCGACCTCACAATATCAACCGACAAACATGACGACAATGAACAACTTTGGTGAAATCTTCCGACTCACTTCGTTCGGCGAATCGCACGGTGCTGCCATCGGCGGAGTGATCGACGGCATGCCTGCTGGCATTGACATTGACCTCGACAAGGTGCAGCGCGAACTCGACCGCCGCCGCCCTGGACAGTCGGCTATCGTAACGCCCCGCAAGGAGGCGGACCGCGTAAAGGTGCTGTCGGGACTGTTTGAGGGAAAAACCACGGGCACGCCCATCGGCTTCGTCGTGGAGAACGAGAATCAGCATTCGGCCGACTACGGAAACATCCGCCAGACGTTCCGCCCGTCGCACGCCGACTACACATACACAATGAAATACGGCCTGCGCGACCACCGCGGTGGCGGCCGCTCGTCGGCTCGCGAAACAATTGCCCGTGTGGTTGGCGGTGCGTTTGCCCGCCAAGCGCTTGAGCAACTGGGC
>CAVAOU010000184.1:0-4177 GCA_963590085.1 Senegalimassilia sp.
ATTTTTCTGTTGGGGGAGTGAGGCGGGCGAGCATGGCCTCAACGCGCTCGGTGGGGCGCAGGGCGTAGGCCTTGGCGAGATATTTGCGCGCCGACTGGGCTGACGCCGACTGCAGTGACAGCCCGCGGCGGTCCACCTCTTCGGAGTAGTACACGCCGAGGGTGAGCAGCGAGTCGTAGTCGGTTGGGTTGAGGTCCACGATGCGGCGGTAGAGCGGCATGGCGTCGTCGTAGCGGTCGAGCAGCAGGTAGCCGCGCGCCTTGATCTTGAGCATCGACGGGTCGTCGGGGTTGACGGCAAGCAGGGTGTCGCTCATCTCAATCATCTTCTCGGCGTTGTTGCGCGAGTTGTAGTAGCGCGCCAGGCGGATGTTGATGTTGCGCTTGAGCCACGGCTGCTTCACCTTCACCAGGTCCATAAACGACACCAACTGCTCCGGGCGCCCAATCTCGTAGGCCGACGTGCGCACGGCGTTGAAGAGGCTGTCGAGCGGAAGGGCGTATTTCTGGGTGTCCTCCAGCAGACTTATCTGCTCCTCCTGGTCGCCAATCACGCCGTAGACCACCACCGAGCGGCCGTAGGTGACAACGTCGGTCGGGTCGCGCTGCAGGATGGCGCGGAACATAGCCACGGCATTGGCCCACTCCTCGTGGCGGTAGAAGCGGTTGGCTTTTTCGTGGATGCGCGAGAGGCTCATCTCGGCGTGGAGCGACATGGCTGACGCCGCCAGGCACACCATGATGACAAGAAATCTTGCCGAAGGAAAAATTCTGTTGCTCATTTCAACAATCGTAGTCAAAAAGTTTGTTGTTAACGGCAAAGTAACTAAATTTGTGAAGAAGAACAAAATAAACACAGCATAAATGAGAACAAGTTATAAGCGAATATTGCTCAAACTCAGCGGCGAATCGCTGATGGGCGGGCAAGGCTACGGCATTGACCCGGTGCGCGTCAACGACTACGCCGAGCAAATCAAGGAAGTGGCGCAAGCCGGAGTGGAAGTGGCCATCGTGATTGGCGGCGGCAACATCTTCCGCGGACTTGCCGGCGCCGCCAAAGGTGTGGACCGCGTGAAGGGCGACCAGATGGGCATGCTTGCCACCGTGATCAACTCCCTCGCCCTGTGCTCTGCCCTCGAGACCGTGGGACAGCCGGCGCAGGTGCTCACCGCAGTCAACATGTTTCCTATCGGCGAGCACTACAGCAAGTGGAAAGCCATCGAGGCGATGAAAGCCGGCAAGGTGGCAATCATCTCGTGTGGCACGGGCAACCCGTTCTTCACCACCGACACCGGCTCTGCCCTCCGCGGCATTGAGGTGGAGGCCGACGTGATGCTCAAGGGCACACGCGTGGACGGCGTCTACACCGCCGACCCGGAGAAGGACCCAACGGCTACGAAGTTCACCGAAATCACCTACGACGAGATCTACGAGCGCGGCCTCAAGGTGATGGACCTCACCGCCACGGTGATGTGCAAGGAAAACAAGTTGCCTATCGTTGTGTTCGACATGGACACCAAGGGCAACCTCAAGAAGGTGATAGAGGGCGAGCCTATCGGCACACTCGTCTATCAGAAATAAACGAAAAATACTATAATCAAAAAACTATAACGACATGAACGACGTCAACACCTACATCAAGCCTGCTGAGGAAAAGATGGAAATGGCAGTTGAATATCTCGACGAGACACTCGCCCACATCCGCGCCGGCAAGGCTAATCCGAAAATTCTCGATGCAGTGAAGGTAGACTATTACGGCAGCGCAGCGCCGATTTCCAACGTGGCAAACATCGCTGTGCCCGACGCCCGCACCATCGTGATCACTCCTTGGGAGAAATCAATGTTTAAGGAGATTGAGAAAGCAATCATCAACTCCGAACTCGGCATCACTCCAGAAAACAACGGCGAGGTTATCCGCATCTCCATCCCGCCATTGACCGAGGAGCGCCGCAAGGCTCTCGTTAAGCAGTCGAAGGCCGAGGCAGAGCAAGCCAAAATCTCTGTGCGCAACGCCCGCCGCGACGCTATCGACGGCCTCAAGAAAGCCATCAAAAACGGCATGCCGGAGGACGTTGAGAAGGACGCCGAAGCAAAAGTGCAGAAAGTGCACGACTCCTACATGAAGAAAATCGACGAAGTGTTCGCCGCTAAGGAGAAAGAAATCCTCACAGTGTAAGGGCAGCGCAACCACTGCAACACCACATCGCATCGCCGGCGCTCCCCAGCCCGGCGATCGCTTTTTTATAAAGTAAATACTACTGACCATGCTGAACAAATGGACAAAAGAGGAAACGATCATTGCCTTTAATGTGTATTGCAAGATACCGTTTAAAGACAGCAGAAAGACACACCCGTTGATTGTGAAGTATGCCCGCATTCTTGGACGAAGTGCCAGTGCGCTCAACATGAAGGTCGGCAATTTGGGCAGGCTCGACCCGAAATTGCAGGCGAGGGGGATTGTCGGCTTGGCGCATGGCTCAAAAATAGAACAGGACGTGTGGCGCGAATTCTACGAAAATCCCGACAAACTCGCCTATGAGAGTGAATGCCTGATTGCTAAATACGCCAGGGAGAATCTTGAGGACGTGGCGCATATCGATGTCAGCGATTTGCCTCAAGGAGAGGAGCGGTTAGCCATCGTGAAGCAAAGGGTCAACCAGTCGTTCTTTCGTTCGGCGGTCATGTGTTCTTACAATTCGCGGTGTTGCATATCAGGCATGGGTAATCCAGAATTGTTGGAAGCCTGCCATATTGTGGACTGGAGCGAAGACAGGGCCAATCGTAGTAATCCCGAAAACGGCCTGTGCCTAAATCCATTGTTTCATAAGGCTTACGACAAACATCTTATCGCAATAACGCCCGACTACGAAATCATCGTTTCGGAAGAGATGCTTGACAAGGCGGGCGAGGGGGCTTTTAAGGATTATCTTCTTGGGTTGAGGAACAGAAGGCTGCTTCTGCCCAACCGCTTTTATCCAAAGCGGGAGTTCCTGGACCGCCACTATCAGAAGTTTCTTAACAGATAGCGATGGGCGAGGGGAATAAAAAGGCGCGCGCTTTCGGCGACCATTATTCTAGTGGACAACGTCAATGAGTTTGCAACCCAAAGCCGTTTCAATCTTGGCAATGGTCTGCATGGTGAAGTTGTGTCGGCCTGTCAGCCACTTGGAAATTTCCGATTCACGTTTGTTGAGTTGTCCAGCAAACTCTTTCTGCGTAAGTCCTTTCGATTTTAGAATCTCGCTGATGCGCTCTGCAATGCCGTAGGAAAGTTCAAATTCTGCTTTCTGCTCTGCCGGGACAGCCGCAAGGCATTGCCTGAATAAATCGTTTCTTATCATAAGCGTTCCTCCTTTCTGTCGCTAAATCTCAAATGTGGCACTCTCAATATCCGTAATCATATTTTTCTCGATGGTAATCTTGCCTGTTTTCTGTGCCTTGACAAGAACCTTGTCGAAAGTCTGCAAGTCCATTACATATCCGCTCAGTTTTTTATCCTCCTGATAGGTGCGTGTCGTCTTGACTCCGCCATTGCCAAGTATAAGAATTTGGTCGGAGATGCGTAGACAGTACAGGCGCAGTTTGCGGGAGTCGATTGCCAAAGCCTTGACGTTGTCGCGCATCCGCCCTTCGTTGCGGAAGAATCGTTCAAGAGCTCCCTTGTCGATAATCTTTGACAGAGCAAGCAAGATGACGTTGAAATCCTTGTTGTAGGTGGCATTGTCCTTGAATTCATTCAAGAATTTCTCGAATTCGCTTTCCTCATTGCCGTCAAAGCATATGGAGAACATTCCTACATTGTCGTTTTGCTCTATTGTCTTAAGTTTTGCGTTGGCCATAGCATTGTTGTTTTGAGATTCACTGCAAAGTTAATTCTTTTATCTGAAACCGATTTACTTTTGAGTGAATTTTTTAGATGAATTACTCGAGAAAGTACCGATAGCGATGGGCGAGGCATGCGCTGCAAGCGCTCAGTCGGCGAGGGGGAAGCGCCCCGAGGGGATGCCACAGGGGCATGGTGGCTTTGGTTGGTGTGGTGGCGTACTTACAGCACGCAAATACTTGATAGATAGCCCAACCCCAGGCTAAAGCCATGGGGTTATAGATATTGCGCCTCGACGAGGCGCGCTTTCGCCAGTTGGCATTTCTGGACGCTTTTACTGCTTGTTGCGCAACTC
>CAVAOU010000185.1:0-4153 GCA_963590085.1 Senegalimassilia sp.
CGTTTGTAGCGATCCAGGCCGTTTCGATTACGACTATCTGGAAACGATTGTAACTCTGAAGCAGGTTGTGCCGGGCGCGCCTGAACTGTTGGAGCATCTTACGAAGCGCGGTCCTGTGCATGTGCTAAGCAACGGGTTCGCGAATCTCCAGTATCGTAAGTTGCAGTCTGGTGGATTGGACAAATATATCTCGGAACTGGTGCTTTCGGACGACATAGATGTGACAAAGCCCGACAAACGTTTGTTTGACTACGCTCTCCAAAGAGTCGGCGGTGAGGCGGAAACAACTGTGATGATTGGCGACAACTACGATGCCGACATCTTGGGCGCTATCAATGCTGGATGGCGCACAGTGTTCTTCAATAAGAAAGGTGAACAAATAGAAAACAATAGGGCAGACCTGACTGTGACGAAGTTGGTCGATATTATTCCATTTTTTTAGCTGATAGGACGCACACGCCGTCAATGTCGGTAAGTCTCTTTTGCAATGCGTCCGCTTCGTCCGAGCGGATGGCAACGGTCATATTGCAGCAGTTGTCGAATATCTGCCCAAGAATCTGCAACTCGTCGCCCTTTACGATTTTCATCACGTCGTTCATCGACAGATATGGGAACGAAAACTCCACGGCTGTCTGCTCGTGGCATTCAATGATTTCGCCGTTCTTTATGGCTTCGGCAGCCGCTTCCCGATAGGCTACAATCAACCCTGATGTGCCGAGCTTAATTCCTCCGAAATAGCGGACCACGACAATCACAATGTTGGTCAACTCAAAAGAGTTTATCTGCCCCAATATCGGCTTCCCGGCGGTGCCCGATGGCTCTCCGTTGTCGTTCGACAGAAACTCAGTCCTGTCAGCGCCAACCATATATGCCCAACAAACGTGGCGGGCATCGAAAAATTTCTTTTGGTAAACCTTTACGATGTCCTTTGCTTCTTCGGCGGTGTTTACAGGGTGGGCAAACGACAAAAATTTGCTCATCTTCTCTTTGTAGAGGCCTTCCGACGGGGCTTTGATTGTCTTGAAAAAATCACTCATACTGCAAAAATACTACTATTGCGGAAATGTGGCAATAACTTGTGCTGATTACCAGCCCAATCGAGATTTATTAAGAAAGAAAAGGATTTATTTGTATCTGTGATATCCAAGAAATTCTTAACTTTGTGTGAATTTTAAAGATTATAGAATGGCAACTTGGTTTGAATGCAAAGTAAAATATGAGAAGTTGACTGAGAACGGTCAGCAAAAAGCAGTGACAGAACCTTATTTGGTCGATGCCCTTTCGTTTACGGAGGCCGAGGCTCGCATCATCGAAGAGATGACCCCGTTTGTGACGAATGGCGAACTGAAGGTTACGGCTGTGAAGCGTACCAACATCGCTGAAATCTTCTGGGACGAGACGGGTGACAAGTGGTACAAAGTCAAGGTTAATTTCGTTACAATCGACGAAAAAACCGCTGTCGAGAAGAAAACAGCAAATTTCATGATGGTTCAGGCAGATGATTTCAAAAAGGCCTTCGAAAACTTTATGGAAGGCATGAAGGGCACGATGTCCGACTTTGAAATTGCGTCGATAACCGAAACCATGATTATGGACGTGTATAAAGAAGATCTTGGCGGCTCAGCAGAGTCATAGATTATGTCGCAAATAGCAGATAATATTAAAGAAGTTTTATCGAAACTGCCAAATGGTGTAAACCTTGTGGCAGTTTCGAAATTTCATCCTATAGAGTCGCTTAAGGAGGCTTACTCAGCCGGCCAGCGCATCTTCGGCGAGAGTCGGGCGCAGGAACTCGTGGCCAAGCAGCCTCAAATGCCCGACGATGTGGAATGGCACTTTATCGGACATCTGCAAACAAACAAAATCAAGTCGGTTCTGCCAATCGCCTCGCTCATCCATAGCGTGGACAGCGAAAACCTGCTGCGGGCAATCAATGCCGAGGCGGTAAAAATTGGCAAGGAGGCAAAGGTGCTGCTTGAACTGCATGTGGCAAAGGAAGAAAGTAAATTCGGATTTACTTTCGACGACTGTCGGCGACTGCTGGACGAAGATGTGCCGTCGCAACTCCCCAATGTGCAGATTTGTGGAGTGATGGGAATGGCGACCAATACGGACGACGACAACGAAATCCGCCGTGAATTTAAGTTGATTCATACAATATTCGAGACACTTAAATCAGATTATTTTTCAGATAAGCCTTATTTTCGGGAAGTAAGTATGGGGATGAGCGACGATTACCAAATCGCAGTCGAGGAAGGCTCGACGATGGTGAGAGTCGGAAGCCACATATTTGGTCCTCGTCAATATTAAATAAACAAATTTACAAACTTAATATTCAATCACTTTAAAATCTAAAAGATTATGACGCAAGAGAAGAAAAATTACACATTGCCTATAGTGGTGATGTTCTTCCTGTTTGCAATGATTTCCTTCGTGACAGGTTTTCAGAATCCATTTGGAGTTATCCTCAAGGCTCAGTTCGAAATGACTAATTTGGAATCGCAATTGGGTAACGCCGCAAACTTTATCGCCTATGCCTTTATGGGTATTCCAGCGGGTATGATTCTGCAAAAGAAGGGCTTTAAGTTCTCATCGATTGCAGCAATGCTCGTAGGTCTCGTTGGTGTCGCTTTGATGTTCTTGTCGAGCACAATGACGGAAAAAACTGAAATTATCAGCATCTACTTGTGCGGTGCGTTTGTTGCTGGTTTCTCAATGTGTATGCTTAACACACTCGTTAACCCTATGCTCAATACCCTCGGCGGTGGTGGCAAGAAGGGTAACCAGTTGCTCCAATTCGGTGGCGCTTCCAACTCGTTGGGTGCAACCATCTGCCCTGTGCTTGTGGGCTATCTGATGGGCGACAACCTTCAAACTTTAAACCTTATTGATGCTCGTCCGGCATTGTGGATTGCAATGGGAATCTTTGCATTTGGTATAATTGTATTGGCGTTCTCTAAACTCCCAGAACCTTTCCTTGAGGGAGTGAAAACAAACAAGAGAATCTATATCAAGGATGGAGCAAATATCGCTGGCGCATTGAAATTCCGCCATTTTACATTAGGTATTGTGGCAATCTTCTGCTATGTGGGTATTGAGGTTGGCATTCCGAGTATTGCAAACTTGTTTATGACTAATCAAATCCACATGACTCCAGCAGCGGCGGGCTCATTGGTCGGAACTTACTGGCTGCTGATGCTCTTTGGCCGTTTGATTGGCGGTTCGCTGGGCGCAAAATTCTCCGGCCGCACCCAATTGACATTTGTTGCGACAATTGCGATAATCTTCTTGTTAGTTGCAATATTCTTGCCTACAGATATCACTGTTGAAGTTCCTGGCTACGATAGAATGTCATTCACAATGATTCAGGCACCTATCAATGTGCTGTTCTTCGTACTTTGCGGTCTTTGCACATCTGTAATGTGGGGTGGCATCTACAACCTCGCAGCTGAAGGCCTTGGCAAATACACAGCAGTCGCATCTGGCGTCTTTATGGTGATGGTCTGTGGTGGCGGTATCCTTCCATTGATCCAAAGTTCAATCGCTGACGTATGTGGCTATCTGCCAAGTTACTTTGTCCTTGTTGCCGCTATGGCATACATCCTCTTCTATGCAGTGGCTGGTAGCCGCGTGAAGAACGTTTACAAGGAAGTATAAGAGCAAAAATCACTGAATAATCATTGTCCACAAATGACATATTATGCCATTTGTGGACAATTTCTTTATAACGGGTTGAATATATGCCCGAAAATTCGTAATTTCGCAAAAAATCACAGAATAAGAATCTGATAATATTCAGTGACAATGAATGCAGAAACTATGAAGAAAGTAGCGGACAACATCCGTATCCTGGAAGCCGCTATGGTGGAAAAAGCGAAATCCGGTCACCCTGGTGGCTCGATGAGTGGAACTGACTATGTGAATACCTTGTATTCTAAATATATCGTATACGATCCAGACGATGCGCATTGGTTTGCTCGGGACCGCTTCTTCTTGGACCCAGGACACATGTCGCCGATGCTTTACGGTGTGTTGGCATTGTGCGGAAAGTATTCAATAAGCGATCTTCAGCAACTTCGCCAGTGGGGTAGCGTTACTCCAGGACACCCGGAAGTGGATGTGGAGCGCGGCATCGAAAACGGTTCGGGTCCGC
>CAVAOU010000186.1:0-4151 GCA_963590085.1 Senegalimassilia sp.
GCGTTATGTGTCGGGCGTCAACGTGGTCAATTGGCCAATGGGGCGCGTGATAATGTCGTACTATGCGTCGGCTTATGTGCGCATCGTCACAGGAATGAACGTGCGCGACACCACGGCAGGCTTCGTATGCTACCGCCGCGAGGTGCTCGAATCCATCGACCTCGACCATATCCGCTTCAAGGGCTATGCCTTCCAGATTGAGATGAAGTTTACGGCCTACAAGATGGGCTACCGCATAAAGGAAGTGCCAATCGTATTTGTCAACCGCGTGCTCGGCACCAGCAAGATGAACAGCAGCATCTTCGGCGAAGCCCTGTTTGGAGTGTTGCAACTGCGCATCAGCAGTTGGTTCAAGAACTATCCCAAAAAGAGATAGGCTGAAGCATTATGAAAACGATAATCTACAACGCCGACATAGTCAACGAAGGCAAGCAGTTTCGCGGCTATGTGGTGATTGACGATGACTTGATTTCGGCCGTGGCAGAGGGCGACCCCTCATCGGCGCTGCTCGCGGAGTGCGACGTGCGCAACGACGTTGACGGCGCACTGGTGATGCCTGGCGTGATTGACGATCAGGTGCATTTCCGCGACCCCGGACTCACCCACAAGGCCGACATAGCGACCGAGTCGGCAACGGCTGTGGCAGGCGGAGTAACGTCGTTTATGGACATGCCCAACACCAATCCGCCGACAGTGACCCTCGAAGCCCTCGAAGCCAAGAACCGCCGCGCTCAGGACGTGTCGGTGGCAAACTACGGCTTCTTTATCGGCGCCACCAACGACAATCTGAAAACCCTTCTGGCAACCGACTACAGTTACACGCCGGGCGTGAAACTCTTCCTTGGCGCCTCGACCGGCAATATGCTCGTCAACGACCGCGACGCCCTGAAAGGCATCTTCTCCGAGGTGCCCGCCATCGTAGCCATCCATTCCGAGGACGAGCAACTCATTCGCCGCAACCGCGAATTTTATCTCAAAAAATACGGCGAGGAACTGCCGGTAAAGTTCCACCCTCTGATTCGCAGCACCGAGGTGTGCTACAAGTCGACCGCCAGAGCCGTGGAGTGGGCTGCCAAGTACGGCACCCGCCTGCATGTGCTCCATGTGTCGACCGCCCGCGAACTCGAACTCTTCGACGCCCGTCCGTTGCTCGAAAAGAAAGTGACTGCCGAGGTGTGTGTCCACCACCTGTGGTTCACCGACGAGGACTATGAGCGGCTGGGCAACCTCATAAAGTGGAACCCCGCGGTTAAGACCTGGGACGACCGCAACGCCCTCCGCGGAGCGTTGCTCCAGGGCAAACTCGACGTCGTGGCAACCGACCACGCCCCGCACCTGCTCGAAGAGAAGCAGGGCAACTGCCTGAAGGCAGCGTCGGGCGGACCGCTCGTGCAGCACTCCCTGCTCGTGATGCTCGAACTGGTGCATCAGCGCGTGTTCCCGCTCGAAATGGTGGTGCGCAAGATGTGCCACGCGCCAGCCGACCTCTTCGGCGTGGTGAAAAGAGGATACCTGCGTCCCGGCTATTATGCCGACATCGTTGTGGTGGACCGCAACATGCCGTTCACGGTGCGCACGGAGAACATACTCACCAAATGCGGCTGGTCGCCGTTTGAGGGCTACACCTTCCACAACACAGTGCGGCAGACCTACGTCAACGGCCAATTGGCGTTCGACCAAGGCCATGTCGACACAACAGTGAGAGGCCGCCGTCTGCGCTTTGACCACAACACCAACATCAGAAATTAGAAACGACTTATAACACAACATGAAAACAGATTATTCCAAGGGATTGACCAGCGCCCAGGTTGCGGAAAGCAAAGGGAAATATGGCGACAATGTGCTCACGCCGCCCGCCAAGGCATCCGTATGGAGCCAATTTATAGAGAAATTCAACGACCCGTTGATCAAGATTCTTCTCGTGGCACTTGTGCTGTCGGTGGGCATAGCCTGCTATGAGGCATTCGGGCTGAACGAAGGCTGGAAAGCCTTTCTCGAGCCCCTCGGCATCTTCCTTGCCGTGATGCTCGCCACGGTGATTGGCTTCGTGCTCGAACTCAACGCCAACAAGAAATTCGAGATGCTCAACCAGATGAACGACGACGTGGCAGTGACCGTGCTACGCGACGGCAACATCACTCAGGTGCCGCGCCGCGACATTGTTGTGGGCGACGTTGTGATTCTCGGCACAGGCGACGAAGTGCCCGCCGACGGCACCCTCATCGACTCCGTTTCGCTGAGCATCAATGAGAGTACGCTCACCGGCGAACCCGTGATAAAGAAAACCCATATTGAAGCCGACTTCAAGAAGGATGCCACTTATCCGTCGAACCGCGCTCTGCGTGGCACGACAGTGACTGAAGGCCACGGCACGATGGTGGTTGACGCCATCGGCGACGCTACAGAGTATGGCAAGGTCTACGAGGCAGCGCAAATCGACAACGGCGTGAAAACCCCGCTGACATTGCAGTTTGAGAAACTCGGACGACTCATTTCCTACGCAAGTTACACCATCGGAGCGCTTATAGTCATAGGCCGCCTGTGCATCTACAACTATGGCGACGGCTTCGAGATGTTTGATTTCATCGAATATCTTCTCACTACGATAATGCTCGCCGTAACGCTGATTGTGGTCAGTGTGCCCGAAGGCCTGCCGATGAGCGTCACGCTCAGCTTGGCGCTGAGCATGCGGCGCATGCTTGCCACCAACAACCTCGTGCGGAAGATGCATGCCTGCGAAACGATGGGCGCCACCACGGTTATCTGTACCGACAAGACCGGCACGCTGACGCAAAACCAGATGCGCATCCACGAAACGCAGTTTGACGCGCTCGGCAAGGAGCAGGCGCTCGACGCTGCGAAGGCAGAGTCCAACCTTATTGCCGAGGCGATAGCCGTAAACTCGACGGCATTCCTCGACCACAGCGAAGCAAAGGCAAAGGTGGTGGGCAATCCGACCGAGGGCGCGCTCCTGCTTTGGCTCGACGAACACGGCTTCGACTACAAGACCTATCGCGAAAGCGCCAAGGTGGTAGAGCAGTTGCCGTTCTCAACGATGCGCAAGTTCATGGCTACGGTTGTGGAGAGCGCCGTGGCGAAGGGCAAACGCCTTGTCTATGTGAAAGGTGCACCGGAGATTGTGATTGACCGTTGCCGCAACTTTGCCGACGGCGTGACGAAAGAACACCTCCGCGAACTCCTCCTCGGCTATCAGCAGAAAGCGATGCGCACACTCGGCTTCGCCTATCAAGAAGTTGATGCCGCGCCGATTGTCGACGACGACTCGCTCAAGGCCGATAACCTCACGTTTATGGGCATCGTAGCCATCTCCGACCCCGTGCGTGCCGATGTGCCAGCCGCCGTAAAGGAGAGCCTTGACGCAGGCATAAAAATCAAGATCGTGACCGGCGACACTCCAGGCACAGCCAAGGAGATTGGCCGACAGATAGGACTCTGGAACGACGCCGAGGACAACGATTCCAACATCATTACCGGTCCCGACTTCGCAGCGCTTAGCGACGACGAGGCCGCCCAGGCAGCCCGCCGCATAAAGATAATGTCGCGCGCACGCCCAACCGACAAGTCGCGCCTCGTTGGACTGCTCCAGAAGCAGGACGAGGTGGTGGCTGTGACTGGCGACGGCACCAACGACGCCCCGGCGCTCAATGCCGCGCAGGTTGGCCTGTCGATGGGAGACGGCACCTCGGTGGCAAAGGAGGCGAGCGACATCACCATTATGGACAACTCGTTTGCCAGCATCACGCGCGCCGTGATGTGGGGACGGTCGCTCTACCAGAACATCCAGCGGTTCATCCTGTTCCAACTCACGGTCAACCTTGTGGCATGCGTGATTGTGCTCGTTGGCGCCTTCACCGGACAGCAGTCGCCGCTGACAGTGACCCAGATGCTTTGGGTGAACCTTATCATGGACGCCTTTGCCGCGCTCTCGCTGGCATCGCTTCCGCCGAATGAGGCCGTGATGCGCAACAAGCCGCGCCACGTCAACGATTTCATCATCAACAAGGCGATGAAGTGGTTTATCCTCGGCGTAGGACTGGTGTTTGTGTTCATCCTGTTCGGCTTTATGCAGTATCTGAAGCACGACCACACCGGCGACCTTCTGCAGTTCTCGCTGGCATCATATTTCGGCA
>CAVAOU010000187.1:0-4146 GCA_963590085.1 Senegalimassilia sp.
ATGCCGCCGTACTCGTAACTGTAGCCCGTAGGCAACACCTGTTCCGACACCTCCTTGATGGCCTGCTGTGCCTCGCCAGAGGAGTAGCCGTCGGCTGCGTTGACGTTCACCTGGATGCTGCTGTAGAGGTTGAAGCGGGTGGCCTGTTCAGGACCTACGATGTCCTTCAGCGTGACAAACTCGCTGAGCGATGCCATCTCGTCGCCGTTGCGCACAAACATGTTTTCCAGCGCATGCTTGTCGAGGCGGAACTGCGGCGAGGCTTCAATCATCACACGGTAAACCTTGCCGAACTCGTTGTAGTTTGACACGTAGGAGCCGCCGCAGTAACTGCCCAGCGCGTCGAGCACCGTCGACGGCGAGATGCCTGCGCGCTTGCACTTGGCTGCGTCCACGTCGACCGACACCTGAGGGAAACTCATGTTGTACGACGTGTAGGCTGAAGCAATCTCCGGACGCTTGTTGAGTTCGCCGAGGAACTTCATTACGTTCTGGTAGAACACCTTAGAGTCGCCGCCCGTCTTGTCCTGCATGTGAAGCTCGATGGAGTTACCCATACCGTAGCCCGGGATCATCGCTGTCTGGAAACTGAACACCTGCGCCTCCTTGATCTTGGCAAACTCGGCGTTGAGGCGAGCCATCACGTTGTCGATGTGGTGCTCGTCGCCCTTACGGTCGTCCCATGGCTTGAGTTTCACGATGATGGAGCCGTACGACGTGCCTTGGCCCGACAGCATACCGTAACCGGCAATCTGGCTGAAGTGGTCCACCTCCTCGACACCCTTGAGGATGTCGGCGGCGCGGTCCATCACCTTGTTGGTCTCCGCGAGGGTGCTGCCCGGCGATGTGCTCACCTGCACCATGATGGTACCCTGGTCTTCCTGCGGCACGAAGCCCGTCTTGGTGGTGGTCATCAAGTAGATGAGCGCGGCCACCGACACAGCCAGTCCGGTCCATGCCATCCAGCGGTGGTGGATGAAAAACATCACGCCGCGGCGGTATCTGCCGAAGATCGCCTTATAGGAAGCGTTGTAGGCAGCGCGGATTCTGCCCGAGAAGCCCTTCTTCACCTCGCCTTCCTTCGACGGGCGCATCATCATGGCGCACAGCGCAGGGCAGAGGGTGAGGGCTGAAATCATGGAAAGTCCCACCGACGTGGCCATCGTCACGCCAAACTGGGTGTAGAAGATACCCGTGGTGCCGCCCATGAAGCATACCGGCACAAACACGGCCATGAATACCAATGTACAAGAAACCACAGCCATACTGATGTCGTGCATCGCGTCGCGGGTGGCGATGTAGGGCGACGTGTAGCCCACGTCGAACTTGGCCTGCACGGCCTCCACCACCACGATGGCGTCGTCGACCACCGTACCGATGGCGAGCACCAGGGCGAAGAGCGTAAGGATGTTGATGCTGAATCCCGCAATCTGCAGGCAGGCGAATGTGCCCACCAGACTCACTATAATCGATATCGACGGGATAAGCGTGCTCTTGAAGTCCTGAAGGAAGAAGTAAACCACCAAAATCACAAGGATGATTGCAATCACGAGCGTTTCAACCACATTGTGGATGGATGCGAAGAGGAAGTCGTTTGAACTCTGCATCTGTACAAACTCACAACCCTTTGGCAGAGATTTCGACATCTCTTCGAGTTTCGCCGAGATGTTGGCGTTCACTTCCGTTGCGTTGGCGCCTGCCACCTGGAAAGTGAGGAACGTTACGCCCGGCTTCTTGTCTACGTTACCCTTGTAACTGTACGACAGTCGGCCCAGTTCCACTGTGGCGATGTCCTTCAACCGGAGCACCGAGCCGTCGGCGTTGGAGCGGATAACCATGTTTTCAAACTCCTGCACGCTCTTCAATCGGCCATGGTATTTCATTGTATATTGGAATGTATTTTTCGACGATTCGCCGAGCGATCCTGTCGGCGCCTCGATGTTTTGTTCGCCCAGCACCGTGGTCACGTCCGACGGCTGCAACTGGTACTGCGCCATCATGTCGGGCTTGAGCCAGATGCGCATGCTGTAGGTGTCGCCCAACTCGACCACTTCGCCGACACCGCTGATACGCTTGATTTCTGGAATCACGCTGATGTCAAGGTAGTTGGCAAGGAATGTCTCGTCATATCGACCGTCGGTGCTCACCAGAGTACCGATTTGCAGAAACGAACTCTGCTGCTTCTGCGTGGTGACACCAATCTTGGTCACCTCCGACGGCAGAAGGCCCTGCGCCTTCGACACGCGGTTCTGCACGTTGACCGTTGCCATGTCGGGGTCGGTGCCCTGCTTGAAGTAAACCTTGATTTCAGCCGAACCCGAGTTGGTGGCTGTTGAGGTGATATACATCATGTCCTCCACGCCGTTGATGCTTTCCTCCAACGGCATGATCACACTCTTCATCACCGCGTCGGCATCGGCGCCGGTGTAGGTTGCCGACACCATCACCGTAGGCGGTGCAATGTCGGGGTACTGCTCCACCGGCAGTTCGAAGAGCGAAATCAATCCGACCATCACGATGAGCACCGCGGTGCAGATGGCCATTACCGGTCGCTTGATAAATATGTTGCCTTTCATTGTTGTTCTCCTATTTTTGTGATTTCACGATGTCGCCCTCATGCACAAGTCCTGCGCCGTCAGCCACGATAACGTCTCCCTGCTTCAGTCCGCCCGTAACCACATATTCGTTGCCCGTCTGCGTCTGAGCCACCTCGATGATCTGCGACACGGCCTTGCCGTTGACCACCTTATATACAATGCGCTTGTCCTGCTGCTGCACCGTTGCCGACTGCGGGATTACGAACACGTCGTTGAGGGTGACTGGGATAAGCACGTTGCCCGAGCCGCCGCTGTTGAGCAGGCGTTCGCTGTTGGGGAACACGGCGCGGATGCTCACCGTGCCCGTCTGCGTGTCGATCACGCCGCTGATGCTTTCCACCCGTCCCTTGTGGCTGTAGGTCGACTGGTCGCCGAGTTGCAGCGATATCTCAGGCATATTCTTGATGGCGTTGTCCTTCGACCCGTACTGGCGGATATAGTCGAGCAACTGCTTCTCCGTCATAGAGAAATACACATACATCTCCGAGTTGTCGGAAACGGATGTGAGCGGCTTGGCGATGGTAGGGCCCACGAGTGCGCCAACACGGTAGGGGAGCACGCCGACCACGCCGTCCGACGGGCTGCTAACTTCGGTGTACGACAGGTTGTTGCGCGCGTCGACCACCTGCGCCCGAGCCTGCGCCACTTGTGCCTGCGCCGTGAGGTAGGCATTCTCCGAGGTTTTGTAAGTGTAGTTGGAAATCACCTTCTGCGCAAGCAACTCCTTGTTGCTCGTGTAGGTCAGTTCGGCTGTGGCGAGCGCCGCTTCAGCCTGACGCTCGTTGGCGAGAGCCGTGTTGAGCGCCGCCTTGTAGGGCACCTGGTCGATGACGAAGAGCAGTTGGCCCTTGTGCACCTTCTCGCCCTCCTTCACACACAGCCGCTCAATCTTTCCCGACACCTGCGGATAGATGTCGATGTCCTGACGGCCCTTGATGCGAGCCGAGTACGACGTTTCTGTATGCAGATTCTTGCGCGCCACAGTCATAGTCTTGTAGTCGGTCTTGGCTGCCGACTCCTGCTTCTTTTGCTGGCAAGACGTTGCCAATAGGGAAAAGCCGGTGGCAAGTCCCAAACTGAAAATCATTTTTGTAATTGTCTTCATATTCATTGCACTTTTCAAAATCGGTGCAAAAGTAAGGCGATTTCTATATCTTTATTGGATGAAATAAAGAACGATGTTTTTCAAAAACGGAACAAACGACGTAATAGACTAACATTGTTCCGCATTTGAAAAACCACCACGAGTGAGGTGGACTGGGATAGTGCGGTGGCGTACTTACAGCACGCTTTTACATTATATAGCCTTGCCCCAGGCTAAAGCCTTGGGGTTATAGACATCCCGCCTCTACGAGGCTCCTGGCGATTGTGATTGTGATTGTGATTGTGATGGTGGCGATGATGTGTCTGGCAGCGAGGGGAGTGCGTCCCAGCAACGAGACTAGGCTGAAAGCCTTGGTACTACATAGCCCAGGGCAACGCCCTGGGTGAGAGTGTGTTATATATAGCGCCCTGTAAGGGCAACACATTAGCACTGTCGGTGATTTGT
>CAVAOU010000188.1:0-4143 GCA_963590085.1 Senegalimassilia sp.
GAAGGACGCGCTGCGCTCCGATGTTAACTACACGTGGATTCTCGTGATGCTGGTGATCTCCACCTTCAGCCACGTGTTCCGCGCCATGCGCTGGCGCCTGCAACTGCGCGCGCTGGGCATCGACGCTCCACTCGCCGAACTCATAGTGTCGATTTTCGGCACGTATGCGGTCAACCTCGTGTTCCCGCGCCTGGGCGAGGTGTGGCGCTGCGGCTACATCGCGCGGCGGCAGAAAGCGCCGTTCACCAAGGTGGTGGGCTCGATGGTTGCCGACCGTTTGTCGGACTCGGTGACTGTGCTCACGCTCACGCTCGTGACGATGGGCCTGGCGTGGTCGGCGTTTTCAAAATTTTTCGACGCGTTTCCGCAGGTTAAGGACGGCATCTTCAACACCGTGACATCGCCAACCGTATGGATTGGCCTCGTGGTGGCGGTGGCAGTCATCGTGGCGCTGTTCAAACTGGGCAAGCGCTTCGCCTTCATCCAGAAAATCGACAATGCCATTGCCGGACTGTGGCAGGGCTTCTACGGCATCACGAAGATGAAGGGCAAAGGCATGTTTCTTGTCTACACGCTGCTGATTTGGGGATGCTACTTCACGCAACTCTATGTGTGCTTCTTCGCCTTCCCGTTCACTCGCGACCTCGGCATAGTGTGCGCCCTGGTGTGCTTCGTACTCAGCAGCATCTCGATGGGCATACCCACCAACGGCGGCCTCGGCGCATGGCACATTGCCATCATCTTCGGCTTGTCGCTCTACGGTGTTGGGAAGTTCACCCCGGGCAACCTCGACCCTAACGCCACGGCGTTCGCCATGCTCGTGTGGGGCACGCAGACACTGCTGCTCATCGCCCTGGGCATCTATTCCTACATCTACATCGTGACCCACAGAAAGAAAAAAGTTACCGACAAATAAAAACATAGGGAAATTATGGCACTTAACATCAACGATTATTTCGACGAGAACGAGGCCGAAGAGGCCGCGGAGGCTACCCACGAAGAGGAAGCAACAGGCGAGGCGCCGCAACCGCAGGCAGAAGACGAGGAAGAGGTTTACCGCCGTGACTTTATCGTAACCAACAGCCAGCGCCGCCGCAAGCGTTTCCGCCGCATTGCCATCATCGCGGTGGCAGTCGTTGTGATTGCCATCCTGGTCAACGTGCTGTTTATCTCCAAGAAGGTTGAGAAAGGCTGTATCCGCGGCTATCTGGTGAAGATGGAACTGTGCGACGGCATGTTTTTCGACTCCTACGAGTGCACCATGGTTGCCGACTATCCCGACCGAGTGGTCGACCCGCAGGAACTGATATTCAAGTTCTCCGTGCGCGACAACGCCCTGGGCAAGCGCATCCACAATGCCATGAAGGGCGACAGTCTGCTGCTCGTCGACTATGTGCAGTACTCCATGAAGATGCCGTGGCGCGGCAACACCGACGTGCTTGTAGACAGCGCCATCGTGGTCAGCGCCAAGCCCGTGCTTCGCAGTCCGGCGCAGATAGTGGCCGATAAAGCAGCAGCCCAGAAGCATTAAGAATCATCCACGCCCCTGCGGCGCCACTTACAGGGCGCAATTATTTGGAAATCCCCTTTTCGCGATAAGGCGGCGAGGGGGTGGCGTAATTTTGCCGCCAAACAAAACAAAAGACTATGGAAAACGCAAATCAAATCTTTACGGCAGAGATGTTGCGCCTGTGGTGGCTCATAGGCGTGGTGGCGGCTGAATACGTGCTCGTGCTTGCCGCTGTGGGCGCCGACATGGCAAGCGGCATCCGCAAGGCCCGCCGCCGCGGCGAGGCTACACGCAGTCGCGCCCTGCGCCGCACCGTCGACAAACTGGCTCGCTACTACAATGTGCTTGTGGTGCTCACGGTGGTCGACGCCATGCAGATTGCCGGCGCGTGGTTTCTGCGCGCGGTGGAAGGCTACGGCGTGCCTACCGTGCCGGTGTTCACGCTCCTTGGCTCCATCGGCATGGCGATTATCGAGGTGAAGAGCATCTTCGAAAAAGGCAGCGACAAGGAACGCACCGACATCGGCGAACTCCTCGACCTGCTGGAGTCGGCCACGGGCAACAGTCAACTGCAGAAAATCATTGAAAACCTTAAAGCATTGAAGAAATGAAGTATTTTACCATCGACGAACTCACCGCATCGGCTACCGCCGAACGGTTTGGCATCAAGAATGTGCCCGACGCACAGCAAGTAAGTAATCTGAAACGCCTCGGAGCGGAGGTGCTCGACAAGGCGAGGGAACGCCTCGGGGCGCCCGTCTACGTGAACAGCGGCTACCGCTGCCCTGAACTCAACCAGCGTGTGGGCGGCGCGCGCAACTCCTACCACATGCAGGGTCGTGCCGCCGACCTCGACACCCGCGCAGGTCTCAACCGCCGCCTCTACAACATCCTCGCCACTTTGCCCCACACCGAACTGCTGTGGGAGCAGGGCGGGCGGTGGATCCACGTGGCGCTTTAGCGCACCACGCGCACCGTGCGTAGCAGGGGAGAGTGAGCCATGTCGTTTGGGTTGGTGCCCGGCACACCCTCGGGAATCGGTTCGCCGAGGCGCGCGAAGGTGTCTACCCAAAACTGCGGCATCGAGCCGTCGGCGGCGCGGAAACGCATAGGCTTAGCCGGGAAGATGCGCGCCCCGGAGGCATCGACAAACGACTCCTCAACAAGTTCCGAACAATAGGTTTTGCCATTGTCCGGCCGATAGGCCCAATCGTAGGGCTGTCCCAGATGGGACTCGGCGCGGGCGATGGCTTCCTTTTTGGGATAATCCACCGTCAGGCGCTTCACCACCAACCCGTTGCGGGCGCCGTTCAGGAAATCCTTCCACTGCGTGCGCACCACGCCCTTGCGCGGCGCCGCCTCGACAACGTAGGGATGCCTCCGCGAGCCGGCAAACACCGCCACATGGTCGAACTGCAGCGAGTCGGCCGACGCTGTGGCGCTGACAATGGCCTGCGACATGTTGCCTCCCGACGCCACCACAAACACCAAATCGCCGCGGCTCGGCGTCCAGGCGCAAGCCGCAAGCATAGCCCCCGCCGCGAGGGCAAGAAGCAGATGGGTTATCGTAGATTTCCGTATCATAGTCACTCTGCAAAGTTACAACAACTTTCGGAGAAGCCCACTTGCGGCGGCGCAATTGGATTTCGGCGGCGCATTTTTTGGAAAATTGCGGAAAAATGCCGAATATTGCAAAAAATATGGAAAGTACAAGACAAGCAAAAATTGCACGCCTGTTGCAAAAAGAATTGAGTGAACTGTTCCGTCGCCAAACGGCCGCCATGGGCGGAGTGTTGGTGTCGGTGAGTGCCGTGCGCGTATCGCCCGACTTGAGCGTGGCCCGTGGCTATCTGAGCATCTTCCCTTCGGAAAAGGCTCAGGAGATAATCAAAAACATCAACCAAAACGCCAAGAGCATCCGCTACGAATTGGCGAAGACCCTGCGCTACCAGTTGCGCAAAACCCCTGAACTGTCGTTCTTTATCGACGACTCGCTCGACTATATTGAGCACATCGACAACATTCTCAAGCAGGACACTGCCCTCCACCGCGACGACGCCAAGGAGGAAGAATAACGACAAACGATGAAACTGCTGCCGCTGAAAATCGCACTGCGCTATCTGTTGTCGAAGAAATCGCACACCGCAGTGAGCATCATCTCCGTTATCGCCGTCTGCGCTGTGGCTGTGACGGCTATGGCGATGATTTGCGTGATGTCGGTGTTCAACGGCTTCAATAAGTTGGTCGACAGCAAGATGTCGAGCCTCGAGCCAGACATCAAGGTGTCGGCGGAGCGCGGCGTAATCAACAATGCCGCACAAGTAATAGCAAAGATAAAGAAGGTCGACGGCGTGGACATCGCCGTGCCGACCATCACGGAGAGTGCCCTCGTGATTTACGGCACCCGCCAAATCCCCATAACGCTTAAAGGCATAACCGCCGACTACGACCGTCTCACCGACATCCGCCGGTTGATAAAGCCTGACGGCACATTCAAACTCACCGAAGGCGAGACCGACTTCGCCGTGATGAGCATCGGCGCCGCCTCTACGCTCGGCGCCGTGCCTGGCTACGACCCTGTGTGCTACATCTATGCGCCGCGGCGCGTGGGCGCAGTCAACGTAGCCAACCCG
>CAVAOU010000189.1:0-4140 GCA_963590085.1 Senegalimassilia sp.
TCCAAGTGGAACTCATTACTGTTTCAATAGGGAAGTGGGTGCAGTAGAATGTTTGGCTTGTGCCTTCTCTTGTTGGAGAGATACGCAGTCCGGCAGGACCGTCGGCCACAACTGTTGCGGGGATGCCGAGGCGCTCAACGCCGTTGAGCTGGCCGGCTGCACCAGGCACGAGTTCTGCAGAGTTGCCGATAGTGGCTGCGGCATTTGTCTTCTCTTTGCCTGTCGATCCGATGAGCACGTCGAGTTTCTCATCAAGAGTCATTGCATTAATTACGTCGGGAATTGGGTCAACACCGAAGCGAGGTGTCTTTTGCGCTACGCCATGCATACACATAGTAGCCAGGCATGCTGACAATAAAGTAAGTTTTAACTTCATTGGTAGTGAAAAATTTTAAGTTTAGGTTTGTGCCGCAAAATTAATTCGTGAAATATGCGGTTGCGAAACAAGGTAATAGCGAAAGTAACTACTATGGAAAACTATATCTTTGATATTCAGTGAAATGTAAATCCGTTTACTTTCGAAAAAGTAAACTTTTCAGCTGCCCTTTGTAAGGGGTTAATGTGGGGTTTTTCGACAATAGGGCTTTTGGATGTAGGCGAAATCATTTATATTTGCGAAAGAAAAAAACGATACGATTATGGGACATCTGGTCTATTGCCCGACGTGTGGTGGAAAGATGAGCGACAACGCCAAGGCGTGTCCTCATTGCGGTGAAACCGACTTCTTTGAGTTGCGGCCTGTCGGGCAGGCTGTGGAGGGCGTGTGCCCAGAATGCAACGGCGCGAAATTCAGTTACCGCTACAAGTTCTACGGGCATTCCTATAATCCCAACCTCCCGCTCAGAAAGAATGAATTTGCGATGAAGTTGGTCGAATTGAAGGGCGGATATGCCGTTTTCACGATGCAGCAGGCGGAGCCCACGAAGGCGCAGTTGCAGTCGTTCCTTAAGTTGCGTTCCTACCGCTTCACGGTTGTCGGCTATGAGAACTACGAACTCGAGGTGGGGCGCTTCAATTGCCGTTGGTGCGGCGGTAGCGGCATGGTGCTGAAGCGCGACAACCAGTGGGTCGACATGCGCAAGCCTGTAGAGTAGCATCCATAACAATAAAGAAAATAAAAAAGGCGGCTCCCGAAGGAGTCGCCTTTAGCGTTTGTGTCGTCAGTGACGATTAGAGGTTTGCTACGTTGTAGTTTGCAAACTCTTTGTCGACAGCGGCGCGCTCTTTGATTGAAGAGTCGAGGGCAGCAGCCTTGCGGAGGTTTGCATAAACACCCTGCTCGTTGTTGGTGCGTGCTGCAACCACTGCAAGCATGTAGTAAGTAGTAGCGTTAGGCGATTTCACAGCCTCGAGAGTGCTTTGAGCCTTGCTGTAGTCCTTAGTAAGGATTTGAGCGAGGGCAGCGTTGTTAGTCTTGCTGTCGCCGAATGCCTTCACTGCAGTCTGGTAGTCACCCTGACGGAGGTAGTAAACACCTGTTGCGTCGTTGATGCCTTCAGCGTTTGAAGCGCTACCGAATGCCTCGCGAGCACCATCGTAGTCCTTGTTGAGCAACTTGATGAGGCCGAGGTTCATCTTGGCTTCGTCGCTGTTAGGATTGAGTGAAGCAGCCTTCTCGAAGTTGCTTTGTGCTGCGCTGTAGTCACCGTTCACGTATTGAGTCATACCGAGGTTGTTGTATCCGCGGTAGTCTTCTGGATATTGCTTAGTGCAAGTCTTGTAGATGTCAGCCTTCTCGTTGTTGTCGTCGGTAAGAGTAGCGGCGTAGAGGAGTTCGTCTACAGAGAGTTTTGAAGGATCTTCCTTGTATTGAGCCTTGATTTCGTCATCGCTGCGGCCGATAGTGTTGATCGATGCAGAGATGCGAGAGTAGCGGAGTTGAGGAAGGATTTCCTTAGCCAACTGGTCGAATACTGAAGAAAGGTTGCGGATTTCTGATTCGCGCTGTTCTGGGTCTTTGTACATTGAAAGAACGCTGAGGATGAGGTCCTTGTCCTGGATGTCGCTCTCCGAAACGAGTTTCTGGAAGCCTTCCCAGTCCTGAGCGGTAAATTCAGATGTGATGTCGCCGTAGTTGCTTACGTTGCCTTTCTTGAAGTTGTTCTTCAAGTAGTCAACAGTTGCTTGCTCGCGGTTTTCAGAAAGTTTGCTGTTGAGTTTCACACCACCATCAGGAGATGCGAAAGAAGATACGTGGATGCCTTCCACTTCCTTGTTGTCGGCCTTTGTAGCATCGGCAACAGTTTCGTTGAAGTTGCCTACGCTTGTGCCCTTCTTGAGTTCAGAAGCGCGCACTTTGGCTTGGTTGATAAGGAACATGAGGTCAGCGTCGCAGATCTCGTTGATTACGCGCTGGTATTTGTCGGCTGCCGACGATGGAGTAACTGTCGTAGCGTCTGCCAGGCTTGAAGTGGCTACTACGCCTTCGCCAACCTTTACTGCAGGGAGAGTGTAGGTCTTCTTGCCTTGAACCACGTTGAAGTCAAGGTAGAGGTCGCTCTTCATCATCTCTGGAGTGTAGGCAAAGTTTACAGGGATTGAAACTGTACCGCCGTTGTCGTAGCTGATGACAGGGTTGTTGCCGTTAACCTTCTCGCCCTGGAATGTGTAAGCCTGAGAAGCGGTCTTCTGGTCATCGCCATAGGCAAGGTAAGGAGTGACTGTAACCACTGCGTTCTTCTTGAAGAATTTTTGTGGCACGTTGGCTGTCACTGTACCAGGAACATTGTCGCCCACGAGTTCGAGTGGGTTAGGGGTTGTTGTGAAATGCTCGGCTGCAAAGTCTTGCATTTTCTTGTTACATCCGGTCAATGCTACCACACCGACCAATGCATACAAACTAATTTTCTTGTTCATAGTTATAAGATGATTTTGAATTGGAAATTCTATTGTGCAAATATACAAGAGTTTTTTGATTGATTATTAATTTTAAGAAAAAATAGTCGGCCTTTTATACATTATTTATTGAAAATTAAACACCGTGCGTGCTCAAGCGCGCCCCGACATCTCTTTTTTGCGCGAAAAGGGGACGTCGCGGGCATATTTTTGCGCAAAAACTTTTTTATACCAATGGACAACACAATCAACAACGACAAGGCGATGCGTCTGCTTCAGGAAGCGCACCGCCAGTGGGAGCGCCTCAGCACGCTCCGGCAGAAGCGCGAGCGCAACAAGTGCTACACCTACGGCAACCAGTGGTGCGACATGATGACCGACGAGCACGGCCGTCAAATTTCCGAGCACGACTATCTGCGCGAGTCGGGCAAGGAGCCCCTCACCAACAACCTTATCCGCCAGTTGGTCAAGAGTGTGGTGGGGCGTTTCCGCAACTCTCTTCAGGACGGCGACCGGCCGGCGGTGCCTTTCCTCCGCGAACTCGACAGCCGCCTGATGGAGGAGTTTCTCATCTCCGGGTGCTGCTTCCAGCGCATCGACTTCGACACCGCCGACGGCATTGTGGTGGAAAACGTGTCGCCGGCGAGGATGTTTTTCCGCGGCGGCGACGACCCTCGATGTGAGGATTTCGACATCATCGGTCAACTCCACGACCTGCCGCTGCAGGACCTCGTGGAGCAGCTCTGCGACGGCAGCCGCCTGCGCGCGCTCGACATCTGCCGCCACTATCAGCAGCCTGCCGACACCCTTGCCCCGTCGGCGCCCGACTTCTTTCTTCCTACAGTCCCGGGGCGGGTGCGCGCCATCGAGCTGTGGCGCCGCGAGAGCCGCGAGGGCTACGACTGCCACAATCTTGCCACCGGCAAGTGGTTCTTCGAGCCAGGCGCGCCTGATGCCGCCGCCCCCGACGATGGGGTGGAACGCCGCTGGGTGCTGCGCCACGTTTGGCGGTGCTACTGGCTGAGTCCCGACGGCGCCGTGCTGAGCCAGTACGACAGCCCGTATGCCCATGGCAGCCACCCCTTTGCCGTGAAACTCTATCCGCTCACCGACGGCGAGGTGCACTCGATGGTGGAGGACGTGATCGACCAGCAGAAATACGTCAACCGCCTAATCACTCTCGTGGACCACGTGATGGGCGCCAGCGCGAAGGGTGTGCTTCTCTATCCCGACAATATCCTGCCCGAGGGTTACACCTGGAAGGATCTCCGCTACGCGTGGGCGAAGCCCAACGGCATCGTGCCC
>CAVAOU010000190.1:0-4137 GCA_963590085.1 Senegalimassilia sp.
TTTCCGGGTCGATTGGGTTCTTGCCAAGTCCGCTGTAGAGCAAGCATGGGTTTTCAGCAGTGAAGTAGATACGTGCTTTTTGAATCAACGCTTTCTTTGTGATTTCCGATGGAAGAGTGTAACCGATAGTCACTGTCTTCAAGCGGAGGTAAGCCATGTTGAGCAAGTATTTCGATTGTGGGTAGAAGTTGTAGCGACCTTGCAACAAACCAGATACCGCACCGTTGTCTGCCATACCGTCATACATACAAGGATAATCGTTGTTTTGGTCGATTTCGTAACCAATAATGTTGCGGTTGTCGTCGAAGATCATCTTGTTGTAAGAAGACTGGTGTGAGTATGTACCATCGGCGCCACGAGCGAATGGCATTGTGAATGCATTCACATACCACATGTCGCGTTTGCCAACGCCCTGGAAGAACAAGTCAACATCGATACCCTTCCAAGCAGCACCTACGCGGAATGAATATTCGTAACGTGGAGTTGAGTTACCGATTTTCTTCAAGTCACCATGGTTGCGAACTGTTCCTACAGGAATCAAGTTTTTGTTCTCATCCTTCATATTTGGATCACCGCCGTTGATAACGCCGTTGCCATCCAAATCTTTGAACTTGATGTCACCAGGGCCATAAACGAATGTGCCTTGCTCCAAACCAGTCTGGTCAGCTACGCCGTCAGCATAAATCCATGAACCATCTGCGTTTTTACCCTTGAAGTCAGACTCCTCGAAGTAGCGGTCTGTTTCAAAGCCCCAGATTTCGCCGTATTCCATTCCAGTATAGAATGAATTGATCAATTTGTTTGGGTTGTTGTAGGCTGTAATCTTAGTCTTGCCGTCGTAGAGGTTAGCACTTGCGAAGACGTCAACATCGCCGAAACGTTGATTCCAGCTGATACCCAATTCCCAACCACGGGTGCGTAGAGAACCGCTGTTTCCGTAAGGAGCGTCAGCACCAAGAGTTGCAGGAAGAGTCATACCTGGAGCAAGCATGTCCTTAGTGTCACGTTGGAACCAGTCGAATGTAACGTTCAAACGGTTGTTCAAGAAACCGAGGTCAAGACCGATATCTGTAGTTGCGATACGCTCCCAAGTCAATGCTGAAGATACCAATGAAGGAGTGTTGAACATTGACAGTTTTGTACCTGTTGAGTTCACCCAATAAGAGTAAGTACTTGACTTTTTAGCAATTGCTTCCAAGAACATATAGTCACCGACTGCCTCATTACCGATATGGCCGTAAGATGCACGCAACTTAGCGTTGCTTACATACTGCTTTGCTTTCTCGAAGAATGCCTCTTCAGAGAAGCGGTAACCGATAGATGCAGATGGGAAGAATGCCCACTGGTCATTTGCAGGGAACGAAGACGAACCGTCATAACGTCCATTGAGTTCCAACAAGTAGATACCCTTGTAGTCGTAGTTGATACGGCCGAAGAAACCTGCAGTGGCGTGCTTAGTGATGGTGTTGTTGATTACCATACTTGTGCCGTCAGCACCGCCTGTTGCCAAGCCGAGGTAAGGTTTGTCATTGTCAGAAAGCACATTCTTGCGAGCTGAGAAATAGTTGTAGTATTTGCGGTCTGCACTACCACCGACCATTACCTTGAAGTGGTTGTTTTCAGCCACGTCAAAGTCGTAGGTTGCATAGGCATTGACTGTCCATACATTCTGACGGGTGTTCTCCTGTTGTGCATAGGTAGAACTTTGAGTTACCATGTAGGTAGGAGCCTTTGTGGCATTTGACCACTGGTTCCAGCCATAGATAGGAAGATATGACTGACGGACATTGATATCCTGCATATCGTATGTGAAGTCAGCGTGGATTGTCAAGCCATTGATTGGGTTTGCCTCCATCCAACCTTGCAAACGAGTGTTGCGGGCGATGTCTTCATATTCGCCGCTCTGTTTGCGGTCGGCGATTGCCTGATAGTCGTAGTAGTTGCCGTCGGCAGCCTTGCGGTATCCGTAAGGGCCGAAGTAAGAACCCCAACGCCAAACATATGTGTAACCGCCACGGCCCCACATGTTTTCGCCTTCATAGTCCTTTTGCGAGTAGTTGACCTGAGCACCGGCTCTCAACCAAGAGAAAATCTGAGTTGCAATGTTGGCGCTTGCGTTGTAGCGCTTAACAGAGTTGTCGGTAAAGGTCATCAAGCCTTCGCGCTTGTCATAGCCGAAAGAAACACGGTATGTTGTGTTGCCCGAGCTACCGTCCAAACTTACGTTGTGCTTCTGCGACGGTGCGTTGTTGCGGAAGAGGATATTCTTCACATCCCAGTCTGCATAGTACATTGTTGCACCTGTTGTAGGATCCTGATAGTAGTCACCCACGTTGTTCCAGTCCTGGAACGCAGTCATTTCGCTATAGCCTTTCTTCTTGCCGCCATTCTGTTCGTACCAAGCCTTTGCATAAGGAAGCATCTTGTCGAGGTACATACCGAACAATTCAGGATCGGCACCCTTGCGGTAGTTGGTTTGAAGAAGTGCTTCGATTTGTTCTGGAACTGAGCCATAGTCAGGAAGGACTGTAGCGCCGCTCCAACCGAAGTTGTTAGAGTATTTCACTGATACTTTATCGCCCTTCTTACCAGTCTTTGTAGTAATCAATACAACACCGAATGCTGCACGAGTACCATAGACAGCCGTAGAAGCCGCATCTTTCAATACGGAGATTTCAGCGATATCGTCTGGGTTGATAAATGTGATGTCGTCGGTAGGCACACCGTCGACAACGATAAGTGGGTTAGAAGTCTGTCCGTTTGACAGAGTACCTGTACCACGGATTTTGATTGACGCTGTAGAGTTGATTGCACCGCTGCTTGTGGTGACTGTCAAACCTGGCACTGCACCTTGGAGGGCTTTGGTTACGTCGCCCACTGGACGAGCTTCCATTGATTTTGCCACGTCGACGGTCGAAACGGCGCCGGTGAGGTTGGCACGCTTCTGAGTACCGAAACCAACGACTACGACTTCGTCGAGAAGTGCGTTGTCCTCAGCCATCTTCACGTTCATCGAAGAAGAAGCCTTCAGAGTCTGGGTCTGGTAACCCAGATAGGAGATCGTGATTGTAGATCCTGGAGCTACCTTCATCGAAAATTTTCCGTCCAAGTCAGTAACCACACCCCGGTTAGTACCTTTTTCCATGACATTGGCACCGATAATCGGCTCGCCATTGGCATCCTTGACTGTACCAGAAATGGTCTGAGTTGCTTTCTGAGCGGATACAACTTGCGGAGCGGGGGCGGCGTTAGCCTCGTATCCCGCACTGCCTAGCAAACACATTGCGACTGCAGCAGCCGCAACTAATTTACATGAAGTAAATTTTTTTCGTTCAGCAAATTTGTCCATACTTGATTCAGATTAAACATAGTTTTATATTAGTGTCTCTCATTTTGAGTCAACTTTGTAAGACAGGCTCTGCAGCGGTAATCGTTTTAGGCATACTTTGCACTATCTTGCCTACAAACATACTCAGTAATTTTATAAAATGCAAGAATTGTAATTGTTTTTTTACGTTTCAGAGCCCATTTTTTAAAATTTATCAAAGAAATCTGCTTATACAATCCTATTTTGTAATATAGTTTAAAAAGTATGTTGTAGAACACATTTTACTATTTGCCAGCGTTTTCCAAATTATCATATCGTTTTGCGCCGTTGCAATGAATTATTATCTACAAAGGGCAATCAATAAGCCTCATTTTAGATATTTTTAACCCAGTTGTCAGGCGATACAGAGCGCCGCATTGTGTTAACAAATCCAAAACAATGAAATCGACATTTAAACCCGATTCCATTTTTTACGACAAAGCAACATTTTTTCAGAAACCAGAAGCAGGGATGCGAGGGTGCGAGGGTGTCGCCGTCGGGGCGGAGACTTTTGCTGGTGCGGTGGCGTACTTACAGCACGCATGTTTTTATTATTCAGTCTTTGCCCCAGGCTAAAGCCATGGGGTTTTGGAACATTGCGCCTCCACGAGGCGCTCGCAGGCGCGAAGAGAGAGCGAACTCGCATCAACAAGACGCAATCATCCGATTGAATATCCGAATACATCATGGTGCGGCGGAGGTCAACGATAAAGCGCTAGCATTTAGGCTGAAAGCCTTAGTACTGCATAGCCCAGGGCAACGCCCTGGGG
>CAVAOU010000191.1:0-4137 GCA_963590085.1 Senegalimassilia sp.
ATGTGGTGCGCTTTGTGCTGTCATATGGATGGGCTTTTGCAGGGGAGACGGTGACGATAGGAAATTTCGCCAATTCGGGATACAAGTCGCGCGAGGTTGGCGAGGCTTTTCGTGTGCTCGAAAAAGCGATGTTGCTGGAACTGGTCTACCCTACCTCATCCACAAAGATGCCTGCCATCCCGGAAACAAAGCGCAAACCAAAACTGATTTGGTTTGACACTGGGTTGGTCAACTATCAGGCCGATGTGCGCAATGAGGTAATCGGCTCAACTGAAATGGTGGATTCCTGGCGCGGGCATATAGCAGAACAAGTCACCGCCCAAGAACTGCTGGCGTTAAACAGCCGTGTAGGCTCTCACCGGGCGTTCTGGGCGCGTCCGAACAACGGGGCTGAGGTCGACTTCATCTTGCGCCTCGGCGCCAAGATATACCCCATAGAGGTGAAGAGCGGCATAAACTCCCATCTTCGCTCATTGCAGGTGTTTATGGACAACACCGACGTGGACATTGCCGTGCGCGTATGGTCGAAGCCTTATGCCGTTGACATGGTGAAAACGCCAGAGGGCAAGGAGTTTACGCTTGTAAACTTGCCGTTCTATCTAATCAGCAGGATAGAGTCTATTATAGCCTCCCTTTCTATTTCTTGAGCATTTGCTGGAGCAGGACGGGCTCGTTGGTGGTGATGAAGTCCACTTTGTTGTCGATGAGCCACTGCAGTTTGTCGCGGGTGTCGACGGTCCAGATGTTAACCTTCAACTTCAGTTTGTGGGCATCGGCAATCCACTCGGGATGCTGCTGGATGGTGCCGTAACTGTAGTCGAGTCCGGCAAAGCCGAGGGCTTTGAGTTCTGCCGGCGCAAGTTCGCCGTTGAGGTAGTAGATCTTCGTGCCTTTGGGCGCAAGGCGCTTAAACTCCTTGCAGGCGAAGAGCGAGAACGAGATGTACTCGGTGCGCTTCTCGAGGCCGTATTTCTTCACCATAGCCACGATTTTCTCCACGGCTTCGGTTTCCTGTGCCTGGGTCTTATGCTCTTTGAGTTCGAGCACGAGGCGGGTTTTCAGCGTCTTTGCCTTGGCGAGGTAAGCCTCGAGCGTAGGCATCGTTTCGCCGTTGTCGAGCACTATTGCCGACAGTTCTGCCGACGAACTCTCCTCCACCACGTGGCCTTTGAACTTTGCGTCGTGGTTGACAAAGAGTTTGCCGTCGGTGCTCAGCCACACGTCAAATTCCGAGCCGTAGCAGCGGATGGAGTCGGCCTTGACGAGTGCCGCCAGGCTGTTTTGCGCGGAGCCTGGAGCGCGCCAGTAGCCGCGGTGAGCCACCACCTTTGGTTGCGCAGCGCTTGCCACGGCGGCAACGCTGAGCAGGAGTGCTGTGAAAATGTTTGCGAGTTTCATATTGATGGATTTATATGGGTTCGTTTTTTTTATTTTTCAAGATACCACAGCGAAGCCACCTTGCGGCGGATGGCAATGATGTTGCCGAGCGAGATGAGACCGATAACCACCAGTCCCACAAGCGCCGACAGCCAGATTGGCTCGCCTGAGAGCGAGAACATCTGCAACTGGGTCATGTAGAGCGAGCGCGAGTAGAGCAGCAGCGCTATCGCCACCACGTAGACCGCGGCGTTGACGTAGATCACCATCTTTTCGTAGGTGCCGGCCACCTGGCGCGGAGTGTAGCCAAGCAGCAGGAGGTCCTGCAGTTTCTTGGTGTTTTTCTGCAGGAGCAGGTAGATGCTCAAAATCAGAATGAAGAACGACAACAGGCTGATAACCAGACCTACGGCGATGACGATGCCCATGATCACTGTGAGCATGTAACTTGCCTTGTTGGAGTTCATCTTGTCGCCGGCAATCTCGTAGCCGTGCTTCTTCATGTACTTCTCTATCGCCACGTCACCTGGTTTGCTCACCTCGAGGATGAGTCGCGACGGCTGCACCTTCACCTCAGGCGCAAAGCGGTTGTTGCTCCACGTCATGAATTTCTCCGGCACGATGATGGTGTTCAGGCGGTTGGAAAATCCCACCACGCGGCCTTCGATGTATTCCTGATGGCCGTCGGTAGCGGTGATGGTCAGCACGATGGGCACCTTCCCCACCATGTCCTCGCTCAACTGCGGCATGCCTTGCGAAGCGGCGAAGCCGAAGTTGTAGAGCGACAGATAGTCCTTCGACAAGAGGATAGGCACCAGAGGGTGCGGGCTCAAGGGGTCGAACGTCCAGTTGATGTTCTTCGTGTCGATAAACTCGTCGGGCACCGACTCGAAGAAGAGGAATGTGCGGAGGCTCAGGGCACGGTTGCCTATGCTGATGTTGCCCGCCGCCTTGTAGTTGGTCGACGAGAACCGTCCCACCTTGCGCATCCACGGCTGGCGCTCCAGGTCGGCAATCTCGTCTTCCGAGAAGGCGTTGGCGTCGACGCCGCCAATCATGCTCTTCACCATCGACACTCCGCCGATATTTTTGGTTACCACAAGATAGTCCTTGCGGATAAAACTGTCTTCGTCCTCAAACACTGGGCGTACGTCCTGCCAGAACTGGATGCCGAGCAGCACGATGGTGAGTCCCACCACATTGGCGATGGCGAAGCCCACGAGTTGCGACTTGCTGATGTGCTTGCGCAACAGTTTCCACATCAAAGGATTTTTCATAATTTCAGTGCCTCCTCCACTGCGATGTCAAGGTTGTTGCCCACGGATGTTGCTATCACGGCAGCGCCGGTGCGCGACGCCTCCTCTGTGATGATGTCTGCCACGATGCGGTTGTTGGTGCCGTCGAGGTGGCTCACCGGCTCGTCGAGCAGGAAGAAGTCGCACGGCTGGCACACGGTGCGTATGATTGCCACACGCTGCTGCTGCCCTATCGACAGTTTGCCAGCGGGGCGGTCGATGCGGTCGGCAATGCCCAGGCGCTCAAAGAGCGCACGTATCTCGGCGGTGGTCTTGAAGCCCGTCAAGCGGTTTTTCAGTTCCACGTTTTCCATCGCTGTGAGTTCCGGAAACAGGCGCATTTCCTGAGGCAGGTAGGCAATGTGGCAGCGGCGTATCTCGCACCACTCCTCCACACTGATTTCGCTTATCGACCGGTTGTCGAAGCGGAATTCGCCCTCATAGTCCTTGCGGTAGCCGTAGAGATAGGCGCACAGCGACGACTTGCCGCAGCCGCTCTCGGCGGAGATAAGATATTTCTTGCCGCGCTCGAAAGTCAATGTTTTCAGCCACACCTCCGACTCGATGCCGGGCTGTCCGGCAAACACTCTCGGAAGGGTGTTTATTAGTTCGATTTTTTCCATTCTGTTGGATTTGTTTCTCGGCCTCAAAAGTAGCCTAAACTAACGGAAAATGCAAATGTAGGGCAAAAATGCCTCTAAATTGGCCAAATTGAAAATCTTGGGAGTTTTGAATTGAAAATTATGGGAATTTTATATTGAAAATAATGGGAATTTTGTGTAGTTTTGCAAAAGTAGAACCAAAACCAGTCGTTTTTATGTATTACAATAGGCTTGTAGAAAAGGAAATTGAGTTGAAGTTGCGCACTTCAGGCGCAGTCGTTGTTGCCGGCCCTAAATTTTGTGGCAAGACAACAACCTGTATGCTCTACCAGAAGAGTTTTGTGAAACTCAACACCAAGCAGTCCATCACCATGGCGCGGATGAACCCCAGCGGTGTGCTGAGTGGCGAAAAGCCGCGGCTTATAGATGAATGGCAAAAGGCTCCTGACGTTTGGAATCAGGTGAAAGACGACCTTGATTTTGACTATCAGTTTGGAAAATACATACTTACGGGCAGTTCTACACCAGCCGACAAAACGGAGGTGCACCACAGTGGTGCGGGGAGGATTGCATCTGTAAAGATGCGGCCGATGAGCCTGTGGGAGTCAAAAGAATCCAAAGGCACGATTTCCCTGATGGACTTGTTTGACAAAAAAGGCGATTATCCTTGGGACACGAACAAGGAAATTTCGCTCGACGACATTGCCTTTCTCATGTGCCGCGGTGGCTGGCCAATATCCGTACAGGCTCCTAAGGATATTGCAATTGAAGTGACAAAGAACTACTACAGCGGACTGTTTGTGTTTGAGGACTGCGAAAACGAACGGTTCAGAAACAAGCGTCCTGACGTGTTGAGAATGATA
>CAVAOU010000192.1:0-4137 GCA_963590085.1 Senegalimassilia sp.
GCAGATCACGGGGCGTAGCCTTGTCGAGTTGCAAGAGCACCTTCTCGGCGGTAGCCGTGGAGCCGCGCAGTTGGTCCATCAGGCGGTTGGTGGCGGAGAGTTCCTTCTGCAGTTTCTTCATCGTAGCCTTGTCGCCCGCCACCGCGCACTGCGCAATCTTGCGCTGGAGCGCCTGCGCATCCCTCTGCAGGTTGGCGAGCACCTGTTGCGCCTGTTTGCCGTTGACCGATAGGACAACGTTCGCCGTTGTGTTGTAGTTTGCCATATTAGGAGAAAGTTTGTTTGCGAGAATTTGTCGCTCTGAGTGGCAAATTTGAGCAGATTTTTTGAGGTCGTAAAAGACACTGCCAAAGTGCGTTAAGTGTGTTTTACGACCCGCAATTTTAAAGCTGTTGTTCCTATTGTAAAGGTCTGGAAAGAATAAAAGGCTGACGGATAGCTTTTTACGGGGATTGTTAAGGGTTCTCCCTTAACTGCTGTCTGTAAAGACCCCCCACCGCCCTATGGAGCGCTTCGCCTATCCCTTCCGCCTCCGTTGCGGAATATGCCTAAGACGTAGCCACATAACAAAAAACTCGCCCCAAAAGGAGCGAGTTTGCGAGCGATTTGGCGGCATCTAAGCGCCTACGCATCGAAGACCTCGAAAAACTCGTCATTGTCCATATCTTCCAAAGCACGCATATAGACTTCACGACGAGAGCCGAAAAATTTGCTCTTCACGTCATCGAGTTCGATGGACAAACCAATATAGCCGCTATCCTCGACGTCATAGCCCATAATGGCGCTATCCAAGTTATCGAACTGTTCCAAAATCTCTCTATCCTTGCGGATACCTTCACAAAATTGCGAGTTTGTCATAATTGTAATGAATTTGAGTTAAACAAAATGCCCATCGGGCGGTGAAATTCCCTTCGTGAGAAGGACCTTTGATGTGCCAAAAAAGTTGCGCTGTCTGAGGGCGAGCAAATATCTGTCTGCGTTCTGCAGTGCAGCGAAGACGCAGCAGACACGGAGTGCACACCTGTATTTAGCGAGCCAGAGTCGGCGCTGTAACTTTGCATATCAAAGTGTTCTTCTCTCGAGGGAATTTCAACATCGACTAACTCCGTGAGCATAGCGAACACCGCTTTCCTTTTCACTAATGGGCGGTGATTGCAGAGGGTGCGCGGCACGGAGATGGCTACGGAGCAGGGACGGGCGGAAGGGAGTGAGTCAGGAAGTCCCGAGGGGAACCGTCGAGGAGCGGAGCGACGGAGTGCCGGTTTTAAGCCTTGGCGCAGAAACGGGCTTGGCGGTGTCGCCCCGGATAGACTGGCTGACGCGCTTACGGACGACCGACTCCAGATTCGGAGCGGGCGCAGTGCCGTTCGTCCCTCGGCGTGCCGCCCATTTGTATTAAACAAAGAAGGCCCATCCTCACGGACAGACCAACCTTGCATGAAAAAATTTACTACCAATTCTTCCTGATTAGACTAAATATCAATACACTAACTAATATTACTAAAATGACGATTGAAATGTTTGGGGGTTTGCTTTCCTTGACTGTCTCGCTCTGCGACATTGTGCGGTGCGATGCCGTTGTGTCGGAAGATGCTGTGGCGGTGGTGCGGACTGCCTGGCTGGACTTGCTGCCGCTGAACGATGCCCGCCGTGCCTTCAGGCGGACTACCGACTTTCGGGCGAGCGTGTCGACCGTGATGTAGCAGACGTCAAGGCTGTCAAAGTCGCAAGACAACGACGCTACCGTCGCAAGGACGGAACTGTCCGCCGAGATGGTGGCGGTCGTTTTTGAGAGGCTGACGTCCTCGCTGACTGCCGTAGTGACTTTCTTATGCGTCGTGCAACAGCACAAGAAAGGCAAGAGGCAAAGGACAAGGGGTAAAAGGTAAAGGGTAAGAGGTAAGAGTCTTACTCTTGGCACACCGCTGTCTACATTTAAAGTTCGCATAATCCGGATGATTTTATATCGAACGACGGGCAGGCTTTGGCGGCATACTCGCGGTGGCCGTGGACTGTTGCGTTGGGATACTGGCGGCGAAGTTCGGTGAGGAGCCGAACGAGCGAGGCGCGCTGCGCGTCGGTGCGAGTGTCCTTGGGCGTCTTGCCATCGGCAGCGGTGCCGCCGATGTAGCAGATGCCTATCGAGTTGGCGTTATGGCCTTTGCAGTGCGCGCCGACCTGTTGCGTCGGCCTACCTTTGTGGACCGAGCCGTCGAGGTAAATCACGAAGTGATAGCCGATGGAGTCGAAGCCACGCTGACGGTGCCAGCGGTCGATGTCCTCGACAGTGACGTGTCTGCCCTCCGGGGTGGCGGAGCAGTGCACGATGATTTCTGTTATTCTGCGGAGTCTGTTCATAGTCTATTGTTGTCCATTGTTCATCGGTTTCCGTTGGCGTTTGCCGTTCACTGCCCGCCACTTGTAGTGGTAGTCGATGCCGAAGAGCGAGCCCACGAACGTGAGGATTTCGCCGAAGGCAATGAGTACCGAGTTGTCGATCATGCCTGTCGGCGGCACGATGAAGCCCGCTATCAGCAGAGCCGCCCCGAGCACTATCAGGAGCACGGCGCAGAGGAGTTGGACTTTACTGTCAGAAACTTTCATATTTTGTTGTGTGTTTGGTTTTTATCGCTTACTTTTGCAGTGTATAGGTTGTGGCATCCGCTACCTCCTCTGTATGGTTCTTGGCATCTGCCTGCACTGGCGTATAGATTGTGGCAACTGCTACTTTCTCGAATCATTTCCCAAATGCCCATATACTGTATGTATTCTTGCCTGAAGAAGTTTCATACTGTGGATAATGAATCACTGAAAATTCCGCGAGGTTGGAAACGAGTTGGCAGACGTTTGTCGTCTTCGCCGTATCGTTGAAGTCCTTTGCATAGCCCACGGCAAAGCGAAACCGGAGCATCCGTTTCCCATTCTTGTTCTCTTTGTGCCATAGGCTCACCTTTCTTTTACCCCAACCTAGAGTATCACCGTCCGACTCCATAAGCAGTTCTGCTCTTTGGGCGTAGGTCGTGTCCGACTTGATGACGTGCATATCGCAGTGCTCGATGTCGGCAAACTCGAGTTCGTCGGTGCCGTCCTTGACGCGCACCACATCCTTGCGACCCATCTGGTTCCAGCCCTTGAGGTTCGGACCGTAGCAGTCGTCCTCATTGAAGTTGTTCTTGTTGCGCTTCTGCGTAAAGCGGAAGAGCAGGAGCACGAGGCCGTCGGCTTCATACTCCTCGTGGTTAAGCAGTTGCGGCGTGCCGTCGACAATCTTCACCTCGAGCGGTTTGTAAGTCTTGGGGTTGGAGATGGAGGCGATGTCGGTCAACGCCTTGTTGAGCGACTTGACGTGGCCGGCGGTCATCGCTCCGGCACGCAACACAGTGGCTGCGGGCACGAGGACGGCATCTTCCATCGACGAACTGATGCCGCTGGCGAGGTTGGCAAAATGATAGTTGACGAGGACATTGTTCGCGTCACCGTTGCCGACCTTGACGGCGGTGATGACCGACGTGCATTTCTTTATGTTGGCAAGCAGGGTGTTGAGTTGGACAAGGTCGGCATCGGACTTGGCGGTGGCGACGAGGTCGACAACGCGCTGCACGATAGCACCGAGCGTCTCGGGCGAGATGCTGTCCTTGGTGGAGAGTTTGCGGAACTCGTCAACGAGTGCCGTTACGGAGGATGTGTCTATTGCCATTGCTTTTGTTTTTCAGCAAAAGTATCGGCAATAGGCTGTGGCCGAAAAGACACGGATGCGAGCGGTTATCGTGAATCGTTTATCGTTTAACGATTTCCCGCCGCATCAGGTCGGGATTGATTGCGTTGGAGATGGTGTTGCAAAAATCTCTGCCGAGGTTGTCGGCGAAGAACTCCTGGATGTTCATCACGGAAGCGAAGTACTTCCGTGAGAACCAACGGCGGCGCTGGCGCACCTTGCTGCGCCCGATGTCGCCGGAGTTGCCGCGTGGCGTTTCCCGTCCAGTGCCGTAGTCTTGGAAGAGTCCGTAGGTGCGGAACGACTGCGAGAGCGTGACCTGCGTGAACTTGCCGTCGGCATTCATACCGACGGCCATAGTTGAGCGGTAAAGCGCTCCCGTATCTACTACTCCGAGCAGGTTTATCTGCTCCCGCCAAATC
>CAVAOU010000193.1:0-4134 GCA_963590085.1 Senegalimassilia sp.
CCTGGGTGGAGCCGCTGGGCTGGTTTGCCCCATTCCTGATACCATCCTTCGCCACCAACGCAGACGAGAATCTGGCCGGAAACGTGGTGGATGTGCCAATTGTTTCGGCAACGTGGCTCAAACGTTACATTCGACATCGGTAGGCCTTCGTTGAGTAGCGGAGCCAAATAACTGTTGCCGATGAAATATTTTGCATAAGCCTCATTGAGTTCGCCCTTCGGGAACATCATATCCTCAATTGGCTTGCCTTCGGTAAACGCTTCTCCATATACTTCTGCAATTGCTTTCTTTGCTCGATAAGCCTCGGTGTCGCCAATGTTTTCGGCAAGCACATCGGGGATTTCGTGCAACTGCGCATCGGTTACACCCATGTTGAGAGCGCCCGACACATGCGATTTCAGTTGCGGCTCGACGCCTTCGATGGCGGAGAGTGCCGACAGGGTAACTATTTCACGCTCGTTGGCTGAAAGCACGTCGCGGGCAAAGATGTCGCCAAACAGGTGCGCCTTGAGATAGTAGTCGGTGGCTGGCGCAAAGGTGTAGTTGAACGGCTTGCCCGAAACGCGTGTCTGCACTTCTGTGCCCTGCTTCACAGCATTGTAGTCGGCTGGAAGAGGTGAGGCCTCACGACCATTGTCGGTGGGACTGCCGTTGCTCTCACGCTGCGCAACCACTTGTTGCAGAACTCCGAGTGCGTTGAGGCTGCGCGGAAAACCCGTGTAGGCATAGAGCTGTGACAAAGCCTCTTTGGCTTCTTCCACGGTCAATGCCTTCTCATTGAAAGCCGTGTTGAGAACTTTCTGTAGACGATTTAAATCACCTTTGGCCTCGCAGGCTGCTATCACAGCAAGACTTTTCTGTTTTGATGAGAGTCTCTGTTCCATATCATTCTTTGCATAAACGGCAACTGGCGTAATTAATGCCAACGCAATTGCCACAAACTTGTATATTTTCATGACGCAAAGTTATTGCGTTCTGGCATTGGCCTTATAACCAAAATCACCGATTGAATTATACATTTTGCAGAAAATTGCAAAACAAACTCGCGATTCCGCCGTTATAGTTAATGTAATCAACAACTCAACACTATGAAAATTGCTATTTTAGACGGGTATTCCCTCAACCATAACGACCTCGACTGGGCGCCAATCAAGGCGCTTGGCGATGTCACTATCTACGACCGCACTGCGGAGAGCCAGATTTTGGAGCGTGCTGCCGATGCGGAAATTGTACTCACTAACAAGGTGCCGCTGTCGGCTCAGACTCTTGCAAAACTGCCGAAACTAAAGTTTGTCTGCGTACTTGCAACGGGCTACAACATAGTTGATACCGTTGCGGCTGCGAAGCAGGGTGTAATCGTTGCCAACATCCCGGCCTACAGCACTCTGTCGGTGGCGCAGATGGTGTTTGCCCATATCCTTAACATCACGCAGTCGGTGGCTGTCTATGCCAAGGAGATTGCCGAAGGCAAGTGGTCGCAATGCCAGGATTTCTGCTACTGGAACACTCCGACAACGGAACTTGCTGGGAAAACATTGGGCATTGTTGGTCTCGGCAACATCGGTATGGCCACTGCGCGCATTGCGCTTGCGTTTGGCATGAAGGTGATTGCGTTCACGTCCAAGATCCAGGAGTCGCTGCCCGAAGGCATACGCCGCGGTAGCCTCGATGAGGTGTTCTCTACGGCCGACATCATCACTCTCCACTGCCCGCTGACCGACTCCACAAAGAATCTTGTCAACGCAGACTCAATCTCTAAGATGAAGCGCTCGGCAATTGTGGTCAACACTGGTCGTGGCCCGTTGGTCAACGAGCAGGACATGGCGGAGGCATTGAAGGCTAGACGCATTGCCGCCTTCTGCGCTGATGTACTTACCGCCGAGCCTCCTGCGGCCGACAATCCGCTCTTGTCTGCTCCCAATTGCTATCTCACTCCCCACATCGCGTGGGCTACCTTTGAAGCCCGCGGCCGCCTGATGGCTATTGCGGCCGAAAATGTGCGCCAGTTTGTCGATGGCGAGGAGGTGAAAAATAGGGTAAACTAATCGCAACCTATGAAACAAGACAATTCTAAGGGTGGCTTGTTGCCGCTCGTTGGACTCACGCTTTCGGCATTCGTATTCAACACTTCGGAATTTGTGCCTATCGGCTTGCTTACCGACATAGCCAAAGATTTCCGTATCACCGAGGCCGATGCGGGTATGCTTATCTCCGTCTATGCGTGGATGGTGATGCTGTTGTCGTTGCCACTGATGGTAGTAACCTCGCGGATGAACCTCCGCAAACTCATGCTGTGGGTAGTCGGTCTGTTTTCGGTGTTTCAGGCAATATCGTTCATGTCTACTGGCTACGGCATGCTGATGGCGTCGCGTATAGGCGTGGCTTGTTCTCACTCCATTTTTTGGTCCATCGTGTCGCCCATTGCCGTTAGGATTGTGCCTGAACATCGCCGACAGATGGCTTTGAGCATGATTGTCACTGGTACATCGGTTGCCATGATTTTCGGCCTGCCGTTGGGGCGCGTCATCGGCCTGCATGTGGGCTGGCGAATGACATTCCTCAGCATCGGCATCGTCTCGTTCATAACGCTGATTTATCTTGCACTGACGTTGCCTAAGGTGCAGAGTGAGGGCGGATTCTCCTTCAGCCAACTCCCGTCGCTGTTGCGCAACCGCTGCCTTACGGGCATCTTCATTCTGTCGTTGGCCTTTGCCACGGCCTACTACACTGGCTATAGTTACATCGAGCCGTTCCTCAAGCAGATTGCCATGATGCCCGACGGTCTCGTTACGTCGGCTCTTATGATTTTCGGCGGCGCTGGCATTGTGGGTAGTCTGATGTTTTCAAAATATTATATCGGCAAATGGCGCTATCCGTTCTTGACCATCACCTTGACCATCGTGGCTTTGTGTCTTGCCCTGCTGTGGCCTGCCTCGTGCAGCGTGGTAATGGTTGTTGCCACATTGGTGCTGTGGGGCGCGGCGGTTACGGCGTTTAATGTTGCCATGCAGTCGGAAATCATCAATATCGCGCCTCTGGCAGCAACGTCGGTGGCAATGTCGATTTTCTCTGGCATTTTCAACCTTGGCATCGGCAGTGGAGCCCTCATCGGCGGACTCGTATGCACACACATATCCATTGCTGGCATCGGCATTGCTGGGGCAATAATTGCGGCCTTCGCCTTGGCTTTCTGGCAACTTAACCTCCGTGCTCATTTCAAAAAATTGCAGAGGTAACAGTTTGTCGATTAGATTGATGCTATTTTTGTAAAAAAATTTCTGGATTGCGTGTCACCTTTTGGGATGCGTTTGCGTCTAACAGTCGAGAATTCTCAAAAGAACGAACAAAATTCAGTAACTTTATAAAAAGGAAAAATCATGGATATCTTTTTTGATCAATTTTTTAAGGCATTGATTCCGATTGGCATTTGTGTGGTACTTCCAGTCTGGGTTATTACCATTATCTTTAGAAATCAAAAAAACAAAGACAACAAAAAAGCCGAAATAATACTCAAGGCCATTGAGAGTAATACCAACATCAACGCGAGTGATTTTGTCGGAATCTTAGGCAAGCAGCAAAAGCCGCAACCGCTTCTTCAATCGCGGCTTCTCCGCGGATGCATCTTCACGTTTCTCGGCATTGCTGCTGCAGTTGTCGCTGTGGTGTTGCGCTTCTCTTCAGTTGCGCAGACAATGGATCCGGATGATCTTGCCGGGCTGTTTATCACCTTGCTGATTTTCGGATGCGGATTCTTGGCTATAGGGCTGGCTTATCTCGTGGTGTACTACATCTACCGCAAGTCGGCGAACGACAACGATTAGTCTGCCACGATGGACAGGCAGCAATTTATCAAGCATGTTGAGAGCAACCAGAGGGCGGTGCGCCGCTTCCTGACCGCTCTCTGCTGCGGTGACAGTGCGTTGGCCGACGACATCGCTCAAGATGCATTCATCAAAGCCTATCTCTCGTGCGACGGTTTTCGTGAGGACAGCAAATTCTCTACTTGGATTTACCGCATCGCCTACAATGCTTTTTTGAGCGACCGCCGTAGCCAACGGTTGTCAGGTGCTCTTGCGGAAGCGGTGCAGATGCCATGCGTCGACACTGCCGACGAGGCGTTCCGCTATCAGCACC
>CAVAOU010000194.1:0-4132 GCA_963590085.1 Senegalimassilia sp.
CGTCGGCCTCGAGCGTGCGCAGGGTGCTGGTGAGCATCTTCTGCGAAATGTCGGGGATGTGCTTCAACAGCACCGAAAACCGCATATTGTCGCACTGCTTGAGGTTGTAAATCACCAGGAGTGACCACTTGTCGCAAATCCGCGCCAACACATTGCGTATCGGGCATCCTGCAAACACATTTTCTTTCAGATTACTTCTCATAACTTATTGCAGTTCTTATTACTCTACAAAAGTAACCAACCTTCCAAAAACACACAAACTTCCCAAAGTTAATCATCATTAAATCTGTTTTCGCTTAACCGCTGACAGTCAGCAATAGTTACCTTCAGGTAACCATCTTACCCCTTTGTGCCCTCTTGCCAATGAGTTCCGGCGAGGATAATTTTGTGCCATCAATCAAACAAAAAAGAAGGCATTATGAAAGAAATTAAATCCACAGCAAAGGCGGCAAACTTCACAGCCGCAAACTTCGGCAAACTCAACGAAATCAAGGACTATGTGCTCACCTTCTCGCCCGAGATGAAGATTCCCGGCAAGGTGTTTGGCGGAGCGGCGGTCGACGCAACAGGCGCTGAATTCTCGTTCCAGGAATTTGCTCCCGGCACAGAGAGCGGCTTCCTCCATACCCATAAGAACCACGAGGAACTCTATTTCTTCCTCTCCGGCAAAGGCGAGTTTCAGGTCGACGGCGAAGTGTTTGCCATCGGAGAAGGCAGCGTGGTACGCGTAGCGCCTGCTGGCAAGCGCAGCGTCCGCAACAACGGCACCGAGCCGATGCTGATGCTCTGCGTGCAGTACAAGGGCAACACGTTCACCGCCGACGATGCCGCCGACGGCGAAATCCTCAACGAGAAAGTCGTTTGGTAGACACACAAACGAGATATAGGTAGTGATAAAAAAACGGGAGTCACGCATTGCGACAATGCGTGACTCCCTCACTTTTGAAAAGATAGCCTTATCGTATTACCACTTTAGTTGCTTTGCCGTTGACGGTGACGATGTAGGCGCCGGCAGTAAGGCTGAAGTCGTGGGTTGACTCAACCGTAGCGCTTGCCACTTGCTTGCCGTCGATTGAACAGACTGCCACTGCCGATGCATTGGCTACAGCGACACTCAAGATGCCGTCGTGGGCGTAAACCTTCGCCGATGCTCCGCTGATTGCGCCGACCGACGAGTAGTTGACCGTAACCTCGTTGCTGTAGCGGCTCTCGCCTTGCTCGTAGACTGCCGTCACGGTGTAGGTGTTGTCGCCTTCTGGCATTTCGCTGTCCACATAGTTGTTGTCGGCAACAAGGTCGTCGTTGATTTTCTCACCATTGCGGTACACGTTGTAGCCGAGAAGCGTAAGCGCATCGAGCGAGCCGTCGTGGGCGGCATAGGTGAAGTCGTCAATCATGAAGAACATGCGCGACAGTTTCAGGTTTACGGCGAAATACTTTGCGCCATCTGGCACAGTTACCTCAACATGCTTCCAGTTGTCGGAAACATAGATGTCCTGGCCGTCTTTGAGCGGAAGGAAACTGTCAGGGTCGGTGTCGGTTGCAGAATAGGACACTGCAATCACGTCGTCGCCCGACATGCCCATCGGGATGCGAGTGTAGAAATCCACGGTGTGGGAGCGGCCGTCGAGGCGCGGAGTGATGAGCCAGTCGTTGTTTGCTGTGCCGTACTCTTCATTGCTGAATCCCATGAGATACTGCTTGCCGGTGTGGGCGAAGAACACGTTGTCCTGGTTGTCGTCGGTTTCGACGCCGCCTTGCTCGGTGTTGAACACCATGAACGAGAGCGGTTCGCCAACATGCTCGCGCGTCGGATAGTTCGACTTCCATGTCTCAGCGCCGTCCTTGTCGACAAATGTCCAGTCGCCAACGCCCTCGATGGCAAACGGAGTGTAGGTCTCGAAGCCGTCGGTAACGTACTGCATTTCTCCTTTCTCTGTAGCCTCTCGGTTGACGCCTGCCGACCAGTTGAGCGTTACGCTTTCCTTGTCGGATGTAGCGGCGAGGTCGGTGATGTCGGGCACATCGTTAGGACGGGTTGACCATACAACAGCGGCCGACGTGTCGTTGCCCGCGTTCTGGTCGTCGGCGAGCACCACCTGCGCTGTCCATTCCGACTTGTCGGCAAGCATAGCATCGTCGAGTGTCGAGGTGTACTGGAAGTCGACGGTTGTAATAGCCGTTGCGGCGAGTTCGTCGCCCGACTTGCGGTCAACTTCGTTGCCGTCGCGGTAGAGCACCACTTCATAGGCTGTCTCGTCCTGTCCGCCGAAGTTACGGATGTCGGCAGTGAATGTAGTAGTCTCGCCAACGTTGGCGCGTTGAGGCGAAGCCTTGAGGCTGCGCACAGCCATGTCGCGGCTATAGGTAGCCTCGGCGATGGTGATGTTGTCGATGTGCATCGGGCGCACACCGCCGTAGGCAAGGAAAGAGAACTGCACTTCGTCTTCCTTGAGGTTGGACAAAGGCACTGTGCATCTGCTCCACTGCAGGCCGTCGATGCCAGTTTCCCATACAGGTTCTGCCACATCCTGCCATTCGCCGCCCACGGTGCGCACCTGCACCTTCAGGCTCGACTTCGGACCGTTGATCTGATAGAAAGTGAGCACAGGGTTGGCAAACTGCGAAAGCGCGAATATCGGCGAGCAGTAGCGCGATGTTTCATAATCATAGGCATAGAGCGACTTCACAATCAAATCGCCGCCGTCCTTGTCCTGCGCATAGATAGTGTAGTTTTTCACATCTGGGTCGGAGTATTCATCCTTCTCAGGATTGTCGATGACCCAGTCGAAAGCATGCTCGTCGGAATCCTGATACCATGGCGATGATGCCAGGGCACCAGCAAACGACTCGCTGTAGGCTGAGGTGATAGCGTTGCCCATAATCACACGGTTGAAGTTTGCAGCCTCGCCCGTGCCTGCCTCCGATATCGGAGCGACAGCGTATTCATATACCTTCTGCTCGCCCTTGGTGAGAGCCATTGTGAAAGAAGTACCTGTCACGGTGAGCGATTCGCCGCTCGACAGGTCGGTTATCGAATAGGAAAGTGTTTCGGGGTTGAAATATCCGCCGTTGACCGAGGCGGTAGGCGCCTGCCAAGAGAGGCTGATGTTGCCGTCGTTGAGCGACACGGCGCGAGGGTCAACAATGGCTACCGGCACATCGACACCCACAAACACCGTTACCGATGCGGCAACACTCTTGCTTCCGTCCTCCGAGTAGCAGGTAACCTCATATGTGTTCTGTCCCTGCACTGCAGAGGCGTCGGTATATTCCAGCGCTTCGCCTGGCGTCGGGTTGCTTATCGTTGCCACAACTGCGGCATCGCGGGTAATCTCTATCTTGGAGATGGCGCTGAGGGCATCGCCAGTGGCTGTTACGCTCGGCGCAACGAAATTGAGCGTAGCACTAAGGGCGCCTTCAGCGGCTGCCGTTGCGGTGAGGTCGGTGACCGGGCCAGGGGCAATTGCTGCTGCCTTTGCGGTAATCACCACGTCGTCAAGGTCGATGCGTCCCATATTCGGCTCGGAGCATCCGAGAAATCCCACATGGTAGGTGCCATCGACATCCACCGAGATTTCCGCCGTGCGGGTGATGTCGGCATTGTCGTCGCGAAGCATGCCGTCGAGGTCAAGCAGTTCGGTGGTCATACTCTCGACGGTAACGTCGGTGCCGAGGTATGCCTTCAGGTGCTCCGTCTTGTTGAACGTGCCCGGAGTGCAGCGGAACGACAATTCGTAGACCGTGCCTGCCTTGAGCGTGAAAGCCGGCGAGATGAGCCAGTCGTTGGCTGCGTTAGGCGAGTGCTTGAGGATTTGCGCACATTTTGATTTCATGGGCTTGCCCGTACTTGTCCTGTAGGTCCAAGTGGTCGACCCTTCTTCTACATTAATGATAGTCCATTCATCGAAATCTTCCTGAGTGTCGAAAGTTTCGGAAAACACACTTTCTTCGGCACACAGACTCTGTGATGAGATGCCGAGGAATAATGCTGCGGCTAAACAAAAGAAAGTCTTCTTCATAAATCTTAAATTTTTACCGCACAAATATAACATAGGCGTGCTGCGGGCGCAAGACCACGCACTACTACATCACTACTACATCGTAGTTATAGCACTGATTGTCAATATTG